>JALORM010000178.1 GCA_025458985.1 Paracoccaceae bacterium
CGGATGCGGCAGACCGAGCGCCAGCAGCCAGTACGACCACAGGACCGGCGCCAGCATCACCGACAGCAGCGAGCCGCCGAACAGCACCTGCACGCCCAGAAAGCGCCACGCGCCGAGGTCGCGCCAGAGCTGCACCGGGTCGCGCATGTGGACGGCCCAGGTCATCGCGTAGCCCTTGATCCAGCGCGACCGCTGCTTGACCCAGGGCCAGGGGCGGCAGTTCGCCTCTTCGCGCGTCACGGTATCCACCAGTTCCGCGCGGTACCCGTGCCGCGCCAGGCGGATGCCGAGGTCGGCATCCTCGGTCACGTTGTGCGCATCCCAGCGGCCGATCTTCTCCAGCGCCGCCCGGCGGAAGAACAGCGTGGTGCCGCCCAGCGGGATGGCGAAGCCCAGCCGCTCGATCCCCGGCAGGATCACCCGGAACCAGCTGGCGTATTCGATGGTGAAGCAGCGCGCCATCCAGGCGATGGATCTGGTCGGGGTCGGGCGCGTCCTCGGCATCGTAGACCCCGATGATCGAGCCGCGCGCGAAGTCGAGCGCGTAGTTCAGCGCCCGGGGCTTGGTTCTGAGCGTGCCCTCGGGCACGGTGACGACCCGCAGCCACCGCGGCAGTCGGGTCGCGGCAAGGGTGGCGCGGGTGGTCTCGTCGTTGTCCTCGGTCACGAGGCAGATGTCGAGCAGCTCGCGCGGGTAGCTCAGCCGTGCGAGACGCGCGACCAGCCGCTCGGCAATCGCCCGTTCGTGAAACAGCGGCACAAGGATCGACACGACCGGCAGGCGCGCGATGGCGGGCGGGGGCTTGCGCTGCCCGGGCGCGACCATGTCCTCGGCGCGACGCCGCAGGCCCTGGCGCAGCGCGGCAGCCCTGAGGCCCATGTTGACTGCCAGCACCACCGACGCCAGCACGGTCAGGGCAGCGAAGGTGGCGGCCGGGGCCAGCGCGAGCCCGCCCGCCGTCGCGGCGACCGCACCCAGCAGAAGGCGGCTGAAGCGCCGGCCGTCCCAGGCGCGGCAGCTCTGTTCGGCAGGGGCGCAGGTTTCGGCCTGCGCCACGAGGCGGCGGGACCGTGCGGCCACCAGCGCATCGAGCACGTCGCGCTCGGGCGCAACCGCGATCATCGCGGGCTTCAGCGTGTCCGGCAGCTCTTCGAGCCGGCGCGCGAATTCCTCGGGGCGGGCTGTCGCGATCACCGTGCCGCCGCCCACCCGGCGCCAGGGAACGATCCGATGGCGCACGCAGAAATCGGCGCCCGCGGCGTCGATCAGCCGGGGGTCCGGCGCCTCGGCGATCAGGTCGACGACCTGTGCCTTCCACTGTTCGGCAAGCGCGCCGTAAAGCTCGGCCTCGCTGACCATGCCGTGGGTCAGCAGGATCTCGCCCAGGCGCGCCTCCTGCCGGCCCTTCAGCGCCAGCGCCTTGACCAGGTCGCCCGGGTCGAGCGCGCCGCGCGCAACCAGCAGCTGCCCGATCAGCGCCCCCGGCGAGCGGGTGGCGGGTGCCACCGGCCACGCGGGCGCGTGGCGTATCCGTCCGTCGAGGGCGAGGTTCATCAGACTGTCCGGCACCCGTGCTCCAGCGGGTTCACCGTCCGACAGTCTTGGTTAATGATGCATGAAGGGAATCAGGCCGTTTCGGGGCAATTGTCGGGAACGGCCGGACGCGCGTTCAGCGCCGTGCAGCCATCGCCGCGGCGAAGCGCTGGAACAGGTAGTAGCTGTCCTGCGGACCCGGACTGGCCTCGGGGTGGTACTGGACCGAGAACACCGGCCGGCCATCGACGCGGATGCCGCAGTTCGAGCCGTCGAAAAGGCTCACGTGCGTTTCCACGACGCCCGCCGGAAGGGTCTGCGCATCGACCGTGAAGCCGTGGTTCATCGAGGTGATCTCGACCTTGCCGGTCTCGAGATCCTTCACCGGATGGTTGGCGCCGTGATGGCCGGCGCCGGTCGCCGCCGGGTCGCCGGGGCCGTTCGACAGGAACACGCCCTGGGGATCGAGCGCCAGGACATCGTCGGCCATCGCCGTCGCGGGCAGGACGGTGACCTCGCAGCCGGCCGAGGCAAGGCAGCGCAGGATGTTGCGCTTGGCGCCGTAGTCGATCGCGACGACCCGGTGACCCGGACCCTCGCGCCGGGAGTAGCCTTCGGGCCAGGCCCAGCGCATCTCGTCCCAGCGGTAGCTCTGCGCGCAGGTCACGTCCTTGGCCAGGTCCAGCCCGACCAGCCCGCTCCAGGCCCGCGCCCGGGCGACCAGCGCCGCCACGTCGAACCGGCCCTCGGGGTCGTGGGCGATGGCGACATGCGGCGCGCCCTGCTGGCGGATGGCCCGCGTCAGGCGGCGCGTGTCCACGCCGGCGACGCCGATCTTGCCGCGCTTTGCGAGCCAGTCGCCAAGCCGCCCCGCCGCGCGCCAGTTCGAGGGCTCGGTCAGGTCCCACTTGACCACCATGCCCGCGGCGGCGGGCTCGGCGGCCTCGTCGTCCTCGTCGTTGACGCCGACATTTCCGATATGGGGGAAGGTGAAGGTCACGACCTGTCCGGCGTAGGAGGGATCGGTCATGATCTCCTGGTAGCCGGTCATCGCGGTGTTGAAGCAGAGCTCGGCCACCGCCTCGCCCGTGCCGCCGAAGCCCTGGCCGTAGAACAGCGTCCCGTCGGCCAGCGCGATGCAGGCCGTGGGTTTCGGTCTTGCGGTTGCGCCGGGCATGTGGGGGGCGACTCCTCGCGTCGGTCGGCGCGGAACCTATGCGCGCGCCGGCGCAGGGTCAAGTCGAAGTGTGCCGGAACGATCCATTGCAAATCAATGGCTTGGAAGTTCGAGGGGCTGTTGTGCCCACTCCGCCCAAAGGGTATTCTGGCGCTTCCGCAGTCAGCCAGGGATGGCAATGCCATGGAACTGAAGGCGCGCATCTCGGATGCGCTGAAGACGGCGATGAAGGAGAAGGCGGCCGACCGGCTGTCGACGCTGCGCCTGATCAACGCCGCCATCAAGGACCGTGAGATCGCGCTGCGCGGCGAGGGCGCCGAGGGCGGCCTGGGCGAGGCCGAGGTGCTGGCGATCCTCGGCAAGATGGTCAAGCAGCGCCAGGAAAGCGCGCGCGCCTACGAGGAGGGCGGCCGCGTCGAGCTGGCCGAGAAGGAGCGCGCCGAGATCGCGGTGATCGAGGAATACCTTCCCCGCCAGCTCGACGAGCGCGAGATCGCCGAGGCCGTCGATGCGGCCATCGCCGAGACCGGCGCAAGCTCGATCCGCGACATGGGCCGGGTGATGGGCGTGCTGAAGGCGCGCCACACCGGCCAGATGGATTTCGGGGCGGTCGGCCCGCTCGTGAAGGCGCGGCTCGCCTGAGCCGGGTCGGGGCCGTGGCGCCGGGGGGTGGCCGCGCCGGGCGGGATCACGGCCGGCGCTGACGGTGGCTCCCGCCCGCGAGCGGGCCGGACCGGCACCGCGCCACGACACGCAATCGCTGCCGCGCGGCCTGAAGGCCCTCTCGGGCACCCCCCGGTCCTCGGCGCCGAAAATTGCGGCAGGCGCGACCGGCGCTTCGGGGCCCTCACCGGACCTCGGCCAGCGCCTCGATCAGTTCCCGCCGCAGCGCGACCCGCTCTTCGGGGCTGAGGAAGGCCCCCAGCTCCACCTCGCGCCCGCCGCCCTTCAGGGTGAGGTATTTCTCGACCGGCCCGCCGGTTTCGCGCAGCTCGACCCGGACCCAGTGCGGATCGGCCGACCAGTCGCGCACGCGGCCGCGCCGCTCGGCACGCACCAGTTCGATCCGGTCGCGCCAGAGGGTCAGTTCCTCCGACAGCGCGGTCGCGTCGCCCGCGTTGGACCTGATCGCCCACCAGACGCCGGCCACGGTCAGCGCCGCGAAGGGCAGCAGGCCCCAGAGCACGGGCGAGCCGAGCACGGCCAGCAGCGGCAGCGCCAGAGCCGCTGCCGTCAGCCCGACGAACCACACGAACCCCTCGGCCGTCAGCGACCGGTGCGGCCAGACCCGAAGCCGGGCCGCGGGCGGGTCGCCCTCGGCAAAGCAGAAGGCCCCGGATTGCTCCGGGGCCCCGTCTGCGTGTCTCAGCCACTCGTGGGGCATGTCAGTGGGCGTGGCCCTTGTCCCAGTCCTCGCGCTTGGGCAGCACCTCGAATGTGTGCTCGGGCGGCGGCGAGGGCAGGGTCCATTCGAGGGTGTCGGCGTGCTCGTTCCAGTAGTTGTTCTCGGTCACGCGCCTGCCGGCGAAGAGCGTGTAGAACACCACGCCGATGAAGAACAGGAACGAGGCGAAGGCGATGAAGGCGCCGATCGACGAGACCCAGTTCCAGTATGCGAAGGCCTCGGGGTAGTCGATGTAGCGGCGCGGCATGCCCTGGCGGCCCAGGAAGTGCTGCGGGAAGAACGTCAGGTTCGACCCGATGAACATCGCCCAGAAGTGCAGCTTGCCTGCCCATTCGGGGTACTGCCGGCCCGACATCTTGCCGATCCAGTAGTAGATGCCCGCAAACAGGCAGAACACCGCGCCGAGGCTCATCACGTAGTGGAAGTGCGCCACCACGTAGTAGGTATCGTGGTAGGCCCGGTCGACCGCCGCCTGGCTCAGCACGATGCCGGTGACCCCGCCCACGGTGAACAGGAACAGGAACCCGAAGGCGAACAGCATCGGCGTCTTGAACTCGATCGAGCCGCCCCACATCGTCGCGATCCACGAGAAGATCTTCACGCCGGTCGGCACGGCGATCACCATCGTCGCCAGCATGAAGTAGCTCTGCTGGGTCAGCGACATGCCCACGGTGTACATGTGGTGCGCCCAGACGACGAAGCCGAGCACCCCGATCGCGATCATCGCCCAGACCATCGGCAGGTAGCCGAAGACCGGCTTGCGGCTGAAGGTGGCCACGATATGGCTGATGATGCCGAAGCCGGGGATGATGATGATATAGACCTCGGGGTGGCCGAAGAACCACAGGATGTGCTGGTAGAGCACCGGGTCGCCGCCGCCGGCGGGGTCGAAGAACGTGGTGCCGAAGTTGCGGTCGGTCAGCAGCATGGTGATGGCACCGGCCAGCACCGGAAGCGCCAGCAGGATCAGCCAGGCGGTGACGAAGATCGACCACGCGAACAGCGGCACCTTGAACAGCGTCATGCCCGGCGCGCGCATGTTCAGGAAGGTGGTGATCATGTTGATCGCGCCGAGGATCGACGAGGCCCCCGAGAGGTGCACGGCGAAGATCGCGAAGTCCATCGACATGCCCTGTTCGGTCGTCGACAGCGGCGGATAGAGCACCCAGCCCACGCCTGACCCGAGCTGCCCGTTTCCGCCCGGTGACAGCAGCGAGGCGATGCCGAGCGAGACGCCTGCGACGAACATCCAGTAGGACAGGTTGTTCAGTCGCGGGAACGCCATGTCCGGCGCGCCGATCATCAGCGGCATGAAGTAGTTCCCGAAGCCCCCGAACAGTGCCGGGATGACCACGAAGAACATCATCAGCACGCCGTGGTACGTGATCATCACGTTCCAAAGGTGCCCGTTCGGGGTGCATTCGCCGGGCTCGGCGGCGCTGAGGAAGCGGGCGCCCTCGGCACACATGTACTGCACGCCGGGATGCATCAGCTCCAGCCGCATGTAGACCGTGAAAGCCACCGCGATGAAGCCGACGACACCGGCCGTGAAGAGGTAGAGGATGCCGATGTCCTTGTGGTTCGTCGACATGAACCAGCGGGTGAAGAACCCCCGCGTATCGTGCTCTCCGTGGCCGTGAACGGCTGCGTCAGCCATGAGGATGCTCCCGAGTTCCCGTGTTCTGGCGCAGGCAGGATCCCGCGCGCTTTGCACACGCTTCTAGAGGCAAGCCGCCGCGGGGGCAACATTGCGCGCGGCCGGACAGGTGGGAAAAAACAGCGCAGGGGCAGGCGGGCCTGTGCACGTTCGGGTTGTGCGGGACCCGGGCGGCCTCTCCCCTGATCCCCGTCCGGCGTTTGCCGGGCGGTTGCGGCGGTGACCGCGGACGGACCATGGGGCCAGGGACCCTGCAATCTTCCTGCGCGCCCCTTGGGAAGAGGAGGCGGCACGGATTTTCGCGCGCGCCCGGGGGCGATGCCCGTCGACGGCCGGCACCCGTTTCCCCGGGGCGCCCCGTGTCGGCGCCTGCGGCCGGAGATGAATGTCCGGCACGCCCGGGCCGGACGCTTGACCCGCTTCTGGACGGGCACGGGAGCGGGCTCGGTCTCCCGCCGGCGGACCGACCTCCGCGATGGCTGGCAACCACACCAGTCCCGGACGAGGCTGCAGCAGGAGAGGCGACTCGACGGGAGCGCCGCCGGCGAGGACAAGGGCTTCATCGGCGAACGCTACGACGCCGACGCTGGGGCGGTTCCTCTAGCCCCACTTGTGGGAGGGTGAGGCGCCGCCAAGGCCCGTGCCGGTGGCACGGGACCGGCGCCGAACGAGCCGGGGTGGGGCGGAACCGGTACAGCTACAGCTTCAACGATCCGGTGAACCTGAGCGATCCGGGGGGGAATGCGGTTGTCGATCGCGTCTGGGACAGGGTGTTCGGCGAAGGCTCGTTCGGCCGCACCTTCGGCGCGGGCGCCTACGACCGGATGGACCGGCTGGCAGACAGGCTGTTCGGAAGCGCGAGCGACCGCGCGGCGGCCAGG
>JALORM010000179.1 GCA_025458985.1 Paracoccaceae bacterium
CTGGGGCAGGCCTTCGCCTTCGGCGGCTGGACCATCCCCGCGGCCGGCCCGCGCGAGGTCGCGCAGGCGCTGAAGTCCGCCCGCAGCCGCCCCGCGGACGATCCCCGCCGCGTGGTGGCGACGCTGGCCGAGGTCGGCCGCGCCGGCGACTGGATCACCGAGGCCGACATGGACCTGATCTCGGCCCGGGTCGGCTGCGCGCGGTCGTACCTCGGGCAGTCGATGCAGCGGCTGAACGATTGGCTTGCGGCGCTTCCCGACAACGTCGCGCGCGTGGGGACGCCGACCGCCGACGGCTACCGGACGGCCACGGGCCTCTGGCAGGGCGGCCTGACGACCACGGTCGTGCTGGCCGGCGACGCCAGCGCGCTGGGGCCGCTGGCGCTGGCGCACATGATGCTGGGGGGCGCCCGCACCGTCGCCAAGGGCTCGCGGTTCGAGCCGCTCGCCCCGGTCCTGTTCCTTCGGCGGCTGATCGAGCTCGGCCTCCAGGTGCCCGACCTTCTCTTCATCGACACCGCGCAGCCGGACGCGACCGCGCTGACAGCCCGGCTGATCGCCAACACGCAGCAGTCGGTGGTCTACGGATCGGACGCGACGCTGAAGGCGATCTACGGCTCGGCCGAGGTGCCGATGACGCACAAGCGCATCGCCTTCCTCTCGGGACGTTCGGGGGCGATTGTCCTCGACGATGCCGACCCCGATGCCGCCGCCGCCATCGTCCTGCGCGGTGTAGCCGAAGACCGCGGCAACCGCTGCTATTCCACCAAGAAGGTCTTTGTCCCCGAGGAGCTCTGCGATGCCTTCGTCGCCGCCTTCGTCGCGCGGGCCGAAGCCCTGCGCCGTGGGCCGCCCGAGGACCCGGCCACCGACATCGGCCGCCTTCTGCCCGACAGCCGCAGGGTGACCGAGGCGCGGATCGGCGCGGCCCAGGTGCTCTACGATCGCGAGGTGCTGTTGCTGAGCGTCGCCGACGACCATCCCCTTCTGGTCGAGGAAATGCCCTATCCGGTCTGCGCGCTCCGCCCCTACGGCCCTCACGAGGATCCGGTCGCGCTGTTCAACCGCGCGGCCCGCCCGACCGAGGCGCCGTCGGCGCTTGCCGTCAGCGTGATCGGTGCCGACCGGGCGCGGTTCGAGGCATTGGCGCCCGCGATCGGGGCCACCAAGGTCCTGTTCAACCGCGCCACGGTCGACCTCGACCATGCCACGACCCACCAGGGTCTGACCCTGTTCAGGGAACTGATGCGATTCAAGGAAATCTGCGCCTGACCGGCGCGGGCCGCGCCAACCCCAACGACCAGACCCGGAGCCCGAGATGTTCGCAGCCTTCTACACCCGCACCGGCCGAGCCAGGGATGTCCTGACGCTCGGCGAGTTCCAGACCCCGGATCCCGGTCCGCACGAGGTCCGCGTCCGCATCGCGCAATCGGGGATCAACCCCGCCGACGTGAAGCGGCGGGCGGGCGAACTGGGGCGCGACAAGGTGTTTCCCGTGGTCATCCCGCACAGCGACGGGCACGGCTGGATCGACGCGGTCGGCGCCGGCGTCGCGGACCGCCGGCCGGGCGATGCGGTCTGGCTCTGGAATGCGCAATGGAAGCGGCCTTTCGGCACTGCGGCAGAATACGCAATCCTGCCCGCGTCCCAGACCGTCGCGATACCCACAGGGCTCCCGCAGGAGAGGCGCAGCCTTTGCGCGGCGCTGGGCGTGCCGGGGTTGACCGCGCATCGCTCGGTCTCGGCGCTGGGCGAGGTTGCGGGCAAGTCGGTCCTGATCCAGGGCGGCGGCGGGATGGTCGGCCAGTTCGCCATCCAGTTCCTCAAGCGCCGGGGCGCCCGCGTCCTTGCCGGTGTCAGCGATGACGCCCGCGCCCAGGTCGCCCTTGCCGCCGGTGCCGACGCGGCGATCCGCTATACCGATGCCGACCACCTCGACCAGTTCCGCGCGGAAAGCGGCCCGGGCGGCTTCGACTGCGTCATCGCCATGAATTTCGGCGCCAACTGCGCCGACTACTGCCGCTACGTGACGAAGCACGGCGAGGTCGTCGTGGTCGGGTCGGTCGCCGACATGTTCCCCAAGGTCCCTGTCCTGCCGTTCCAGGTGCACGGGCTGACCGTGCGGTTCATCTCGGGCTCGGAACAGCCCGAAGCCTTTCGCGCCCGCGCGATCGACGAGATCACCTCGGGACTGGCCGAAGGCTGGCTGGGCGGGCGGATCCACCGCACCTTCGCGCTTCAGGACATCGCGCTTGCGCACGAAGAGGTCGAACGCGGCGGGCTGACGGGGAAAGTCGTCGTGACGATCGCCGCCTGACCGCCACGCCGGCGCCTCAGCGCCCGGACCGCCGTTCGCCCGCGATCCGGCAGAAGTTGTCGATCATCCGCTGGCCGAAATCTGTGCCGAAGGATTCGGGGTGGAACTGGACCCCGAAGATCGGCAGCGTCCGGTGGTGCAGCGCCATCAGCTCGGGCCCGTTCGCGGCGAACTCGGCCTGCGGGACGGCGTAGGCCGAGGCGACCAGCGCATCGGGGATGCCCGCCTCGACATCAGCCAGGATCGAATGGTAGCGCATCGCCCGCGCGCCCTGCGGCACCCCGGCTAGGATCGGGTCCTGCCCCCGGATATCCAGCCGGCTGACCTTGCCGTGGACCGGCAGCGGCGCCTGGCGGAGCCTGCCCCCGAACACGTGGAAGATGCCCTGGAACCCCAGGCAGACGCCCAGGATCGGCAGGCCCGCGCCGCCATGGTCGCGCACCAGGGCCGCGTTGCCGCCGAAATAGGCCTCGTCCTCGGCGCTGCCCGGACCCGGGCCGATCACAGCACCGTCGAACGCGCCCTCGGCCACGCGCGGCAGGAAGTCGTCGTCGTTGCGCACCACGGTCAGGTCGACCCCCGGGTTGGCGCGCAGCAGGTGCACGAGGTTGAAGGTGAAGGAATCGTAGTTGTCGATCATCAGGATGCGCAGGGCGTTGCGGTCACGCATCGGCGTCGCCTCCGAAGGCCGCGAGGGTCGTGCGCATCGCGGCAAGCTTGCGCTGCACCTCCTGGTATTCGTGCGCGGGCCGGCTGTCGAAGACTACCCCCGCCGAGGTCTGGCTGAAGCAGCGGTCGCCCTTGCAGAACAGGCTTCTGATCGGCAGGCAGAAGTCGCAGTCGCCGTTGAACCCGAAGCGCCCGACGGCGCCGCCGTAGGGGCCGCGCGGGGCGCCCTCGTTGCGGTCGATGATCTTCACCGTCTCGATCTTCGGCGCCCCTGTCACCACCCCGCCCGGCAGGATGCAGCGCAGCACGTCGAAGGCGTTCTTCTCCGGGTCCAGCACGCCCACCACGTTCGACACGATGTGCTGCACATGGCTGAACTTGATGAGGTACATCAGGTCCTCGACCACCACCGTCCCCGGCATCGCCACCACCGAGACATCGTTGCGGTGCAGGTCGACCAGCATGTTGTGTTCGGCGATCTCCTTGGGGTCGGACAGAAGCTGCCGCGCCAGCACCACGTCCTCGGCTGCGTCCTTGCCGCGCCGGATCGTGCCGGCGGTCGGCGTGGTCAGGATGCGCCCGCTTTTCGAGCTGATGAGGATCTCGGGGCTTGCGCCGAACAGTTCCTGATCGCCGAAGCGCAGGTAGAACATGTAGGGGCTGGGGTTCACCTCGCGCAGGCGGCGATAGATCGTGAACTTGTCGCCGGTGACCTCGAAGAAGGATTTCATCCCGACTTCGGCCTGGAACGAATAGCCCGCGCAGATCTTCTCCTGCGTCTGCGCCACCTTCCGCACGAAGCCTTCCTCGGTCTCTGAGTCCCCTTGGTAGGTGGCTCGGACCGGCCCGCCGGCAGTGTCCTCGTGCCCGATCCGCGCGATCAGCGCGCGGACATGCTCCGAACGGTCCTCGCCGAAGGTGTAGTAGCTCAGCGACATGCTGACCGTGTCGAGGATGAGCCCGTCGAGGAACAGGCCCAGCCGGAACGGCTCGAAGTCGGCATGCTCCTGCAGGCGGACCGAAGGCTCGAAGTAGTTCATCGCCTCGTGGCTGAAAAATCCGATCAGCCCGCCCTGGTGCGACCGGCAGCCCCGGTCCATCTTCAGGTTCTGCGCGAGGTAGTCGTAGGGGTTCACCCCCTCGATGGTCAGTCTGTCGGTGCGCGTGCCGCTCAGCTTCTCGATGATGTCCGCCCGCCCGGTCAGCTGAAGCGTGTCGCCCCGTGCGCTGAACTGCACGGCAGGGTCGAAGCCGATGACGTGGAACCGGTCCTGGTGGCGCGGATGCGACACGGATTCGAACATGTAGCACACGTCGTGCGCCTGCCTGACCAGCCAGAACAGGTCGAGGAAGTCGATGTCGTGGCCCACCGGAACCTCGGTCGGACTGTAGGGCATCCAGTCGAGGCTGATCCTCGGGGGGGCGGCATGTGCCATGGCGCGGCCTTGTTCCATCATGCGGTCGCGGCCTTGTTCGTGAATGTCCCGCGGGGTGTCAAGGTCGCCCGGACGCTTCGGGCGAGGGGGCCGTGACAGAGCCTGCGCTCAGGTCGTCTCGACCACCCAGTCGGGCACGATGCCCGACCGCGTGACATAGGGTGCGATCTCGCGGCCGGCGAACAGGCCGTGGTCGCGGACAAGGACCGTGCCCGTCCCGGTCGCCGCCCCGCCCAGCACGTCGGTATGCAGCGTGTCGCCGACCATCGCGACCCGATGGGGCGGCAGGCCGCCAAGCCGCGACAGCGCCTCGGCAAAGGCGTCTGCGAAGGGCTTGCCGAAGTGGACCGGGGCGACGGCGGTCGCATCCTCCAGGGCATGGGCGAAGGCGCCGGGCTCCAGGGTCAGCCCGTCCTCGCGCGGCGCGACGATGTCGGGGTTGGCCACGACCACCGGACGGGGCCGGTCGCGCAGCGCGGCGACGAGCCGCGCCTGCGC
>JALORM010000180.1 GCA_025458985.1 Paracoccaceae bacterium
GTCGCCCCGGCCGCCGAGGGGCGCAAGGTCGTGCTGGCAACGGCCATCGCCGAGACCTCGCTGACGATTGAGGACGTCCGCGTGGTGGTCGATGGCGGCCGGGCGCGGCGGGCGCGATTCGACCCGGGCTCGGGCATGTCGCGTCTGGTGACCGAGCGCGTGACCCGCGCCGAGGCCGAGCAGCGCCGCGGCCGTGCGGGCCGCGTGGCGCCGGGTGTCTGCTACCGGCTCTGGACGCGCGGCGAGGAGGGTGGGCTCGCCCCGTACCCTCCGGCCGAAATCGAGGCAGGCGACCTTGCCGGACTTGCTCTGGAACTGGCGCTCTGGGGGACGCCTTCGGGCGAGGACCTGGCGTTCCTGACGCCGCCCGCCCCCGCGGCGCTGGCCGAGGCGCGGGCCTTGCTGGCCGGCCTAGGGGCGTTGGACGACGGAGGGCGGATCACCGCGCATGGCCGCGCGCTGGCCGCGCTGCCGCTCCATCCGCGGCTTGCGCACATGCTGGCGACCGCCGGCCCCCCCGCCGCAACGCTCGCCGCACTGCTGGCCGAACGCGACCCCCTCCGAGGCGCGCCTGCGGACCTTGCGCTTCGGCTCGCCGCCGTGGCCGATCCGCGCCGCTTCGAAGCGGACCATCCCTGGCCGGTGCACCGCGGCACGATCGAACGCATCCGCGCCGAGGCCGCCCGCCTGTCCCGCCTCGCGCGTGCCCAGCCCGAGCCCTATTCGACGGCCGAGATGGCGGCGCTTGCCTATCCCGACCGGATCGGGCTGCGCCGCCCCGGCGAGGCGCCGCGCTATGTGCTGTCGGGCGGCAAGGGCGCGGCGCTGGCCGAGGGCGACCCGCTGGGCGGCGCGCGCCTCCTCGTCGCCACCGACCTCGACGGCGACCCGCGCGAGGCGCGGATCCGGCAGGCCGTCGCGCTGGACGAGGCGGGGCTCCGGCGGCTTTACGGCGACCGGATCGGCTGGCGCGCGGTCTGCACCTGGTCGCGGCGCGAGAACCGGGTGCGTGCCCGCCGGCAGGAAAGCTTCGGCGCCCTCGTCCTCGACGACCGGCATTGGGATGCGCCGCCCGGGGCGCTGGCGGCCGCAGCAGCGGACGGGGTGCGCGCGCTTGGCCTCGGCGCGCTGGGCTGGTCGGATGCCGCGCGCCGGCTTCAAGCGCGCGCAGTCCTTGTCCGCCGGGGCGGCGAGGCGATCCCCGACCTGTCGGACGAAGGCCTCACCGCCACGCTCGACGACTGGCTCGCACCCCACCTCGCCGGGGTCCGCACGGCTGCCGACCTCCGGTCGCTCGACCCGCTGGAGCCGCTCAGGCTGCACCTCGGGTGGGAGGCGCTCCAGCGCCTCGACCGTCTTGCGCCGCCCGCATTCCAGACGCCGCTTGGGCGCAGCGTGCCTATCGACTACGGCGGCGAGGCGCCCGCGATCGCGGTGCGCCTGCAGGAGATGTTCGGGGTCATGGTGCACCCGGTCGTGGGGCCGGCGCGCCAGCCTCTCCGCGTCACGCTGCTGTCGCCGGCGGGGCGACCGGTGCAGACGACGACCGACGTGCCGGGGTTCTGGGCCACGTCCTACGCCGACGTGCGCAAGGACATGCGCGGCCGCTACCCCCGCCACCCGTGGCCGGAGGATCCGACGCAGGCGGAACCGACACTGCGTGCTAAGCCACGCGCCTGACCGAAGACGGCAAGCGGGACGGAATACCCGACTTTCGCGAGGCCAGCCGATCTGCCAGACTGCCGCTGCCGGTCGTATTTCGGGCCGGTGGCAACCCGTGAGGCTGATCGGGGCCATGCAGGAACATTGGTCTGGCGCACAGGACATGACGGGCCGCCCGCTGGCGGAGCCGCGGGCAGGCAGAGAGCGCCCCCCGGGCCTCTTGCGTCGAAAGATCGATGCGGTCAGACCCCTCGACGCCCAGTTCCATGCCGCGCCCAAGCTCTGCGTCCCTGAGCCGCTCGCCGCGCTGCTGTTCCCCGGGGCACCCTTCACGACCTACGCCATCCTCGACGCCGCGAAGGTGGCGAACCTGCCCGAGATGATCGGGACAAGCGGCCTGCCGCACCGCTGCCT
Source organism: Paracoccaceae bacterium (assembly GCA_025458985.1). Lineage (GTDB taxonomy): Bacteria > Pseudomonadota > Alphaproteobacteria > Rhodobacterales > Rhodobacteraceae > JALORM01. The sequence goes on from JALORM010000180.1 coordinate 2,077, forward strand.
CTTCTCCGGCGCGGCCGAAGAGACGCTGGGCGCCGTCGCGCCCTGGGTGGTCGGGCTCGCTGCGGACAATGCCTTCACCCGCTGCCTCTTCAGCCGCAGCGATGCGCCCTGGCACCTGTGGGACGCCGCGCCGGGCATCTTCGTGGTCTCGCAAGCCGATCTCGACTCCGTCTGGTCGCATTTCCGCAAGTTCACCCGCGTGCAGGACGAGGCCGGCCGGTGGTTCTACTTCCGCTTCTGGGACCCGGCGGTCTGGGACGGCATCCTCGACGGCGACGAGGGGTTCGCGGCCCGGCTTCTCGGGCCGCACCAGGTGGTGTTCCGCAGCCGCGCCACGGCAGACGGCGCCACGTTCAAGGCCGCGGGGGCCGCGACATGACGGTCGTCCTGCCATCGGCCGTTCGGGACAGCCTGCGGTTCGCGGACAACTACCGCCGGCATCGCGACTACCTGATGCAGCTGGACCGGGTGCGCTTCCGCGCGCTGGGCGAGGCGAACCTGCGCGCCTTCGTACGCGAGGGGGTGACGCTCGCCGACCATGTCGGCGCGGAATACGTGGAAGAGGCGCAGTACATCCTCTTCGTGATGTCGGGGGCCGGAACCCACTTCATGTCCGACCCTCGCCTCGGACCCTTCGCCGAGGCCCTGACGGGCCCGCCCGTGCCGGGACTGTCGCGGACCGAGGCGCTGCACCGTGCGGTCAGCGAATTCGCGCTCGAATTCGTCGGGCGTGACTTCGCTCTTTACGCAGGCGCGCTCGAGGCGTTCTCGCGCATGGCAGGGCCGGCGATGCGCGCTGCCGACCCGGTCGCGGCCTGTCTGGAGGCGGTCTGCCGGGCCTACGGCTTCATCCCCGACCTGCCGCGGCGCCTGCCTGCCCGCATGATGGCCGAAAGGGCGGCCGCCTCGGCAGCTGCCCTGGGCCTTGCCGGCCCGCAGGCGACCGCGCTCTGCCTCGGGCTGGGCTTCTGGCTCGGCACCGGTTTCGACCGCGACCCGCTCTACCCGTGGGTCCGCGCCAAGGTCGACGGCGCCGGTCCCTCCCCGGCCGCCCGCCTCGCCGCGCTCGAGGCCTATACCGCCCGCCGCCTCGGCCGGCAGCTTCGCCACCTGAAGGAGCGGACCGGTGTGCGGCTGTAACGCGGACCCGACCGCCCCCCCGGCCCCGAACCGCACGCCCTCGGGCGGGTCGGGCACCTGCTGCTGGTGCACCACGCACACCAGGAACGTAAGCCGGTCCAGCGCCGACTACCGCACCTCGACCCAGTCTCCGCCGAGCAACAAGAAGTGGCACCTGACGGTGAACCTGCCGGGCAACCAGGTCCTCGTGACCACCGTCTTCAAGTGGGGCACGATCGCCAGCGGCGTGACCGAGGCGCAGAAAACGGCGATCAAGGACGGGCTGAAGAACCGGGTTCCGGCCGTCTGGGGCAACAAGTTCGACCTGAAGATCACCGACGCGACCTGCACCCCGACCGAAAAGACCCTGCCGATCCGGTTCCGCGTGCTGTGGGACGACGAGACAACCATCGGCCACCACTACACCGCGAACCTCGCCGTCGGCCCGGCGACCTCGGACATCACCGGGTCGAACGCCAACTTCGACACCCTCGACACCGACGACAACTCCTACACCCTCTGCCACGAGTACGGGCACACCGTGGGGCTGGCCGACGAGTACCTCTATCGCGGCCAGACGAGCGCGACGGTCGTCTACAAGCGCGCCGACGGCACCACCGAGTCGCTGACGCTGCCGGAGAGCGGGAACATCATGGCGACATCGGGCAACTTCGTCGTGTTGAAGCGCCATCTCTTCTTCGTCGAGATCGAGGCGCAGGAGCTTCTGCGCTCGGGCGACGGGCTGGGTAAGGCAGGGATCACATGCCAGGTGGTCTGACGCGAGCGACTCGGAAAGGGGCACGCGATGTGCGGATGTAGCGCAGACCCGACCTCGCCTCCGGCCCCGAACCGCACGCCGTCGGGCGGGACCGGCACCTGCTGCTGGTGCACCGCCCACACCAAGGACGTGAGCCGGATGGATTCCGACTACGTCACCTCGACCCAGATCAGCCCGGTGCGCATCAAGTGGCACCTGAAGATCGACTTTCCGGGCAACACGGTGACGGTGACGACCGTCTTCAAGTGGGGCACCATCGCCCGCGGCGTGACCGAGGCGCACAAGACCGCGATCAAGGACGCGCTGAAGAACCGGGTCACGGCGGTCTGGAGCAACAACTATTCGCTGAAGGTCACCGACGCGACCTGCAACCCGACCGAAAAGACCATCCCGATCCGGTTCCGCATCCTGTGGGACGACGAGACGACCATCGGCCACCACTACAACGCCAACGTCAAGGTGGGGCCCGCGACCTCGGACATCACGGGGTTCGAGGCGAACTTCGACACGCTGGACACCGACAACAACTCCTACACGCTCTGCCATGAATACGGGCACACGCTGGGCCTGCACGACGAGTACTTCTACGGCAGCAACACCAGCGGAACGGTGACCTACAAGCGCGCGAACGGCACGACCGAGGCGATCACCCTGCCGCAGAGCGGCAACATGATGGCCACCTCGGGCGACTTCACCATGAAGAAGCGGTTCCAGTACTTCGTCGAGATCGAGGCGCAGGAGCTTCTGCGCTCGGCCGCCGGACTGGGAAAGGCGGGCATCACGTGCGAAGTCGTCTGACCCCCCTTGCAGCCCTGTCGCTGGCCGCCGCTGCGGCCTGCGTCGGGGACGCCCCCGCCGAAAGGGCCCCAGCCATGACCATGCAGATCACGCTCACCACCCCCGAGGAAGCCTGGATCGCGACCTCGGACCCCGCGGCGCCGGG
>JALORM010000181.1 GCA_025458985.1 Paracoccaceae bacterium
CTGGCCGAGGTGCTGACGCTGGCGCGGCGGCGGGGCGAGGAGATCGGGGCGCCGGACGTGCTGGCGCGCTATCAGCGCTGGCGGCGTTTCGACACCGCAGCGATGGCGCTGGCCACAGACGGCTTCAACCGCCTGTTCTCGAACGACAATCCCGTGCTTCGCGGGCTGCGCGACCTTGGAATGGGCGCGGTCAACGCGATGCCGGGGATGCGGCGGGCGTTCATCCGGCAGGCCGCCGGACTGACAGGAGACGTGCCGAGGCTGCTGACCGGACGGCCGGTCTAGCGCGCGCCCAGCATCGCCAGCCGGATCAGCGTCCGCTCCATCGTTGCCATGGCGGGGGCCGCGCTGGCCGAGCGCAGCGTCAGGTCGGTGTCGATCAGCATGGCCAACGCCTGCTCAAGGCGGATGGCCCCCCAGACCTGCGCCTGCCGCACGATGCGGTCGCGGCGCGGCCCGAAGACGGGGGGCTTCAGTGTGGCCACACCCTCGGACGGACCGCCGGGCGCCGAGGCGGCGGCGTGAAGCTGCCGGAAGTGGCGCGTTGCCCCGATGCACAGCGTGACCGGCGCCACGCCCTGCGCCTCGATCCGGCGCAGCAGGGGGCCGAGCGCGCGGGTGTCGGCCTCGGCCACGGCGTCGAGCACCTCGTCAAGCTCGGCTTCGGTAGCGGCCGGCGCCACGGCCGCCACATCGTCGGCCGAGGCCGGTGTCGGGTCCGACAGCTTGTAGAGCGCAAGCTTCTCCACGGTCTGGCGGAAGTCGCCCGGACCGAGCGACCGGCCCAGCGCCATCAGCGCCGCCATGCCCTCGCGCGACGGCTCGGACAGGCCGGCGCGGCCGAGCTCGGTCTCGATCTCCTCCCGACCGGGCGGGTCGTCGTAGAGTGCGATGGCGCAGGCGGCGGCATGGCCTTCGAAAAGCTTGCGCAGCGCCGACCGGGCAGGCAGCAATCCCGCCGTGACGACCAGCGACGCATCGCCCGGCCGCCAGTCGGTCAGCGCCGCTGCGACCGTGTCGGCCAGGCCGTCGGTCGCGTCCTCCAGAAAGGCGACGCGCGGGCCGGGAAAGAAGCCCTGTGCCCGCATCGCGTCCGACAGTAGCGCGGGGTCCTTGCGCAGCTCGGCTCCGGACATCCGCTGAAGGCGCATCTCGGCCTCGCCCTCGGGGCCGATCAGCGCAAGGATCGCCTCTTGCCGCCTGAGCGCGACGCGCATCGCGTCGGCGCCGTGGATCAGAAGGCCCGCCTTGCCGGGATCGGGCCGCGCCAGGTAGCGCAGCGCCGCGGCGCCGGCGAGCTTCATGGGGAAAGTGCCGCCGCCTGCGCGGCAAGCTGTGCGACAAGCTGGTCGGCCAGGATGACCATCAGACGGTCCTCGGCGTCACGGCGGGCGGTCAGCGTGGCCGTGGTGCTGCCGGTCGCCGAGAAGGCCGTGAAGGACTCCACCCGCCCGCTCAGAACGGGATCGCCGCCCGCGGCAGGCCGGACCGACCAGTCGGCGGAGCCCTGGAGGGTGATCCGCGTCGCGACGTTGTCGGGGTTGAGGCCGGTCCCGACCTCGCGCGTCTCGATCGTGTAGCCAAGCGCCCAGGGCGCGCCGCCTGCGCGGCCCATGCGGTCCTCGAAACGCGCCACGAACTCGTAGGCCAGACGGTCGGTCGGGTCGTCGGGCCGGACCCGGCCCCGGATCGCCGCCGCCGGCCCGCCCGGCGAATAGACCGGCGAGAAGCCGCAGGCCGCCAGCGGCAGGGCGGCCAGAAGCCCGATCAGACTGCGGCGGTCACACGACGACATTGACGATCCGGCCCGGCACGACGATCAGCTTCTTCGGCGCCGCCCCGGCAAGCATCTTCGCCACGGTCTCGTCCTCGAGCACCCGCCGCTCGACCTCGGCCGGCGCGAGGTCCTTCGGCACGGTGATAGCATCGCGGGGTCGGCCTCGGGCCAGGGCGCCACCGCCACCAGTCCCTGCCCGCCCAGGATGTGCCAGACTTCCTCGGCCAGATGCGGCACCATCGGCGACATCAGCTGCGCCATCGTTCGCATCGCCTGCCGCCTTGCCCCCGCCCCCGCGCCCGATTCCCGGATTGCGTTGGTGAATTCGTAGAGTTTCGCGACCGCCTTGTTGAAGCCGAAGGTTTCGATCCCCAGCGTCACCTCGTGGATGGCCTTGTGCATGGCCCGGATCAGGTCGGCATCCGCCGCAGTGGCGGGTGCATCGCTTTCCGCGATCTCGGCGGCCAGCCGCATGACGCGGGCAAGGTGCCGGAACGTCGCCTCGGCGCCGGACGAGGTCCATTCCACGTCGCGCTCGGGCGGGCTGTCGGACAGCACGAACCAGCGCGCGGTGTCGGCACCGTATTCGCGGATGATGTTGACCGGATCGACGACGTTCTTCTTCGACTTCGACATCTTGGCCGACGGGATGACCTCGACCGGCGTACCGTCGGCCAGCCTGCCGTCGGTCACGTCCTCGGGCAGGTGGTAGACAGGCCGCCCCGCCGCGTCGCGGGTCATGTAGATCTCGTGCGTCACCATGCCTTGCGTGAAGAGCGCGTCGAACGGCTCGATGGCCGAGGCGGGCAGGTGGCCGCAGATGTGCATCGCCCGCGCGAAGAACCGGGAATAGAGCAGGTGCAGGATCGCGTGCTCGATACCCCCGATGTACTGGTCGACGTTCATCCAGTAGGCCGCATCCTCGGCCGAGGTCGGCGTCTCGGCGCGCGGCGCGGTGAAGCGGGCGAAATACCACGACGAATCGACGAAGGTATCCATCGTGTCCGTCTCGCGCTTCGCGGGCTTGCCGCACTTCGGGCAAGGCACGTCGCGCCAGGTCGGGTGCCGGTCGAGCGGGTTGCCGGGCTTGTCGAAGCTCACATCGTCGGGCAGGCGGACAGGCAGGTTCTCCTTCCGCTCGGGCACCACGCCGCAGTCGGCACAATGGACGACCGGGATCGGGCAGCCCCAGTAGCGCTGGCGCGACAGGCCCCAGTCGCGCAGGCGGAACTTGGTCACGCCGCGGCCGATGCCCTGCCCCTCGCAGACCTCGATCGCGGCGTCGATCGCCTCGTTCCCCGTGGCCGTCTCGGGCCAGCCGAAGCCGCGCGTCCAGCGCACGCGGTCCGACTTCGGCGGCACATAGGGTTCCGCCTGGATGTCCCAGTCGCCGTCTACCGGCAGGAAGGTGTCGATGATCGGCAGGCCGTACTTGCGGCAGAAGTCGTGGTCGCGCTGGTCATGGGCCGGGCAGCCGAAGATCGCGCCCGTGCCGTAGTCCATCAGGATGAAGTTCGCGACGTAGACCGGCAGCTCCCAGTCGTTGTCGAAGGGGTGGCGGACGCGCAGCCCGGTGTCATAGCCCAGCTTCTCGGCCTTCTCCAGCGCCTCTTCGGTGGTGCCGCCCTTGCGGCATTCGGCGATGAAGGCAGCGGCCTCGGGGTTCTCGCGCTCCAGCACCTTGGCCAACGGATGGTCGGGCGAGATGCCGACGAAGCTTGCCCCCATCAGCGTGTCGGGGCGGGTGGTGTAGACCTCGATCCGGTCGGCGCCGTGCGGCCCGTCGATCAGCGAGAACGCGAACTGCAGCCCGCGCGACTTGCCGATCCAGTTGCGCTGCATCAGCTTGACCTTCTCGGGCCAGTCGTCGAGGCCGTCGATGGCATCCAGCAGCTCGCCCGCGAAGTCGCTGATCTTGAAGAACCACTGCGTCAGCTCGCGGCGTTCGACCTCGGCGCCCGACCGCCAGCCGCGGCCGTCGATCACCTGCTCGTTGGCGAGCACCGTCATGTCGACGGGGTCCCAGTTGACCACGGCGTTGCGGCGATAGACGAGGCCCTTTTCCAGGAAATCCAGGAACATCGACTGCTGCTGGCCGTAGTATTCGGGGTCGCAGGTCGCGAACTCGCGCGACCAGTCGATGGACAGGCCGAGCGGCTTCATCTGCGCGCGCATGTCGGCGATGTTGCCGTAGGTCCAGTCCTTCGGATGGCCGCCGCGTTCCATCGCGGCGTTCTCGGCCGGCATCCCGAAGGCGTCCCAGCCCATCGGGTGCAGCACGCTGAACCCCTGGGCCAGCTTGTAGCGGGCGATCACGTCGCCCATCGTGTAGTTGCGCACATGCCCCATGTGGATGCGCCCCGAGGGGTAGGGGAACATCTCGAGCACATAGTACTTCGGCTTCGCCGGGTCGCGCCTTGCGCGGAAGATTCCGGCCTCGTCCCAGGCCTTCTGCCATCTCGGTTCGATCTCGGCGGGGTCGTGGCGGGACATCTGGGCTCTCGTGCGCAAGGGTCTCGCGCCTGATACAGTCTCGGCCGCCGGGGGTCCAGCGGGGCGGCGCCTGCGGCCGCGCCGGGGGCTTGACGGCGGCCGCGCGATACCCCACCTCCCGCCGTGTCCGGGCCCCTCTGGCAGCCCATCGGCTGCGATGTCGGACGCGCGTTCATCCGCCGTCCGCGTCCTGCCGCCCCCGGGCGGCCCGTTGCGGCGGCGCCCAACCTGGACAGACATCATGGAGCTTGCGCTCTCTATCCTCGGCGGCCTGGTCGTTCTGACCTTCGGCGCCGAACTGCTCGTGCGCGGCGCGGTCCGCCTGGCCGAAGGCTTCGGCGTCTCGCCGCTGCTGATCGGGCTGACCATCGTCGGCTTCGGCACCTCGACGCCGGAACTCGTGACCTCGGTGCAGGGCGCGCTGGCGGGGTCGCCCGGCATCGCGGTCGGCAACATCGTCGGGTCCAACCTGTTCAACATCCTGGTGATTCTCGGCATCGCCGCGGCAATCTCGCCGATGGCCGTGCCGAAGGGCGCCATCGGGCGCGACGGCGTCCTGGTGATCGCCACCGCCGCGATCTTCGTGGCAGTGGGCTATGTCTGGACGCTCGATCGCCTCGTGGGGCTGGCCTTCCTGGCGATGCTTGCCGCCTACCTCACCTTCGCCGCGATGCAGGAGAGGCAGGCCGGCACCCATACCCTGGCACACGACAAGGGCGAGGCGCTGGCCGCCGCCGACCCGGGTCTGCGCCCCGACCACCACGCCGGCGGGCAGTGGCGCGCGGGCCTGCTTGTCCTGGCAGGGCTTGTGCTGCTGGTCGTGGGCGGGCGATTCTTCGTGACCGGCTCGATCGAGCTTGCGCGCCTGATGGGCATCAGCGAGGCGGTGATCGGCCTGACCGTCGTGGCCGCCGGCACCTCGATGCCTGAGCTTGCGACCTCGCTCGTGGCCGCCTTCCGCCGGCAGGCGGATGTCGCCATCGGCAACGTGCTGGGATCGAACATCTACAACCTGCTTGGCATCGGCGGCGTGACGGCCGTGATCTCGCCGACCGACATCCCCGATCAGATCGTCGGCTTCGACAACCTCGCGATGCTGGCCGCCTCGGTCGTCCTTCTCGCGATGCTCTGGACCGGACGCCGGCTCAGCCGGGCCGAGGGCCTGATGCTTCTGGCCGGCTACGGCGCCTACCTGTGGTGGATCTGGCCGGCCCCGGGTGCCGTCTAGCGGCGGGTATCGGCGATGCGAAGCTGCCGGGCGCGGGTCAGGATCGCATCCTCGACCGCGCGCACGGTATCGGGGCTGACCGCCCCGCCGCCCCGTGTCTCGAGCGCGACCTTGAGCGACCGCGCGTCGAGCGCGGGGTCCTGCACGTAGATCGTGGCGCGATAGGCGCGGCCGCCGCCGGGCGGGCTGCCGTAGCCGGTCACGATCACCCCGGTGAACGGGTCGACCGACTGGATCGGCAGGAAGTTCAGCACGTCGAGCGAGGCGTTCCAGATGTACTTGTTGACCTCGACGGTGGTGTTGGGGTTGTCGCGGTCGCCGAACAGGTCCCAGATCGTCGAGCGGCGGGTTTCCTGCCGGGGCTGGCGCTGCTGACGCTGTGCGGCCACTGCATCGCCCTCGGCCTGCCGGGCGCCGCGGTTGCCGCCGAAGGGCCAGCTGTCGCCCGACCCGATGCCGCTTCCCGGCCCGCGCCCGCAGGCCGCAACCGAAAGCCCGAGGGCCGCGATCAGAAGGAAGCGCGCCGCGCGCGAAGAATTCATGTGCGGAACCCGCCTTGCCGACCCCGAGCCTTCTCTATCCGAGGGCTCGGCAGGTGACAAGCCGTTTGCCCGGCACCGTGCTTCCGCCACCCGGGCGCGAGGCCCCGGCGCCCTGCCGGCTTGACGGCCCGCGCCCGGCCTCGCCGCCGGTGTTGCGATCCTGCACCATCGGCGCGGGCAATGTCTGCCCGGCGGCGACTCAACTTGCATCGACGGGGCCGAGGGAGGAAGAAACGATCATTCCTGGCCCGATCCGGTTGGGTCGGGTGCACCTTTGAGAAACACGAGGGAAAACATGAAAAAGGTTCTTCTCGCCACGACCGCCCTGGTGGGCCTCGCTGGCGCGGCGGCCGCCGAGGTGACCATCTCGGGTTCGGCCGAAATGGGGATCGTCGGCGGTGGCGTCAACGCGACCAACGGTTCGGGTGGCGAAACCCAGTTCTTCAACGACGTCGACATCAAGTTCACGCTGACCGGCGAGTCGGACTCGGGTCTGTCGTTCGGCGCGGTCGTTGACCTGGACGAAGCTGGCAACCTCGGCAACGAGTTCGACAACCAGGGCACCTCGGTGTTCATCTCGGGCGCCTTCGGCACCCTGACGATGGGCGACACCGACGGCGCCATCGACTGGGCCATCACCGATCGGCGTCGCGATCTCGTACGAGCAAGGCGCGACCGCCGGTGACGGCACGCTGGCGCCGGGCGACTCGGACGGCTCGCTCGCCATCGGTGCGAAGTACTCGCTCGAGCTCGGCGGCGCGACCGTCAACCTCGGCGGCGGCTTCATGCAGTCGGACCTCGTCGACCACCCGATCACCGGCACCCCGGACGATCGCGACATCTTCGCGCTCGGCGTTGCGGCCGAGTTCGGCGGCGGCTTCCAGGCCGGCATCACCTTCCAGGACTGGGACTTCGACACCGAGGAAGACGTGACCCACACGGGCATCGGCCTCGGCTACGAATCCGGCCCGATCGCGGTGCACGCCAACTGGGGCGAGTACAACTTCGACACCTCGGCGGACGTTGCCGGCTGGGGCGTCGCCGGCGCCTACGACCTGGGCGGTGGCCTGAAGGTGCACGCGGCCTACGCCGACAGCGACGCGCTCGACGCCGAGACCTGGTCGCTCGGCCTGTCGATGGCCTTCTGATCCACCCGGATCATCTGGTACGGAAAGAGCGGGCTCAGGCCCGCTCTTTTCTTTTCTGCATCGTGGCGCGATAGAGGGGCCATGCAGACCAAGCGCCCCACCGCCACCGCCGTTCCCGACATCACCACGGTCCTGAAGGCCGCGCGCGACCGGATGGCCGCGGGCGACCTTGCCTCGGCCCGCAAGACCATCGTCAACGTCCTGAAGCTGGCGCCGGGGTCGGTCGATGGCTGGAACGGCCTTGGCCATGTCTGCCGGCTGGAGGGCGACCACATCTGGCCGCTGTCGATGCCTTCGACCGATCACTGCGGCTGAAGCCGGGGCAGCCGCCTATCCTCGCCGCCCGGGCGCAGGCGCTGGCCGACATGGGCCGGGTGACCGACGCCGCCAAGGCCTACGACACGCTCATCGCGATGTTCCCGCGCGAGGTGAAGCCGCGCGCCGACAAGGCCCATGTCCTCCAGCAGGCCGGCGACTTCGAGGCGGCCGAGGCCGAGTTCCGCCGC
>JALORM010000182.1 GCA_025458985.1 Paracoccaceae bacterium
GTCTGCGCCAAGTTCGGGCTGAAGTGCGTGGTCTACATGGGCGCGCATGACGTGGAGCGTCAGGCGCCGAACGTCTTCCGCATGCGCCTTCTCGGCGCGCAGGTGATCCCCGTGACCTCGGGGCGCGGCACGCTGAAAGACGCGATGAACGACGCGCTGCGCGACTGGGTGACGAACGTGCGCGACACGTTCTACTGCATCGGCACCGTGGCGGGCCCCCATCCCTATCCGGCGATGGTCCGCGACTTCCAGTCGATCATCGGCAAGGAGGCGAAGGCCCAGCTGCACGAGGCCGAGGGGCGGCTTCCCGACACGATCGTCGCCGCGATCGGCGGCGGGTCGAACGCGATGGGCCTCTTCTACCCGTTCCTCGACGACAAGAGTGTGCGCATCATCGGGGTCGAGGCCGGCGGCAAGGGCGTCGACGACCGGATGGAGCATTGCGCCTCGCTCACCGGCGGCCGGCCGGGCGTGCTGCACGGCAACCGGACCTATCTGCTTCAGGACGAGGACGGCCAGATCCTCGAAGGCTATTCGATCAGCGCCGGCCTCGACTACCCCGGCATCGGGCCGGAACATTCCTGGCTGCACGACGTGGGCCGGGCGGAGTACGTGGCGATCACCGACAAGGAGGCTCTCGAAGCCTTCCAGCTGTGCTGCGAGCTCGAAGGGATCATCCCCGCGCTGGAGCCGAGCCACGCCCTGGCCCATGTGATGAAGATCGCGCCGGGCCTGCCGAAGGACCACCTGATCGTGATGAATCTGTGCGGACGAGGCGACAAGGACATCTTCACGGTCGCAAGGCACCTCGGCTTCGACATGAAGGTCTGAAAACGCGGGGGCCGCATCGGACCTTGGTCCTAAACCCCGGATATAGGCCCGTCTGTGCAGGGTTTATGCCCTGCCGCCTAAACCCCGGGGCAATGGCGGCCGGCGCCCGGGCCTGCTGACCTGCCTTTCGTGAGGGGCGCCATGCCCGGCGCCGCCAACGAGAGGACATGACGATGAAACGAACATTGCTTCTGACCACGGCCACGACCCTGCTGTTCGGCACTGCCGCAATGGCGGCCGTGACCGTGGAAAGTGTGGTCTCGGCCTTCCAGGCCGACGGCTACGAGAACATCGAGGTCAAGGAAGGCCCGACACAGATCAAGGTCGAGGCCAGCCGCGGCGCCGACAAGATCGAGATCGTCTACGACAAGGCGAGCGGCGTGGACCCCGGCATCGACATCTCGCGCTCGGACCGCGACTTCGAGGATGACGACGAAGGCGACGACGAGGACGACGACGACGAGGACGACGAGAACGACGACGACGAGGACGACGACGAGGACGACGACTCCGACGAGGACGACGACGAGGACGACGACTCCGACGAGAGCGACGACGACTCCGACGAGTCGGACGACAGCGAGGACGACGCGCGACAACTGGAAACGGTCTGACCAAGGGGGCCCTGTCGCCTGGCCAAGGGCCGGCGACGGGGCCCCGCAACTCCGGGAAGGCACGCGTGATCCGCGCCACAGCCATAGCCGCCGCCCTGACGGCCGCCCTCGCGGCGGGCGAGGCGGGTGCGCAGGCCCTGCAGGACCGGCTGGTTTCCCAGCTCCGGTCCGAAGGCTATTCGAGCTACGCGGTCAGCCGGACGATGCTGGGCCGGGTCCGCATCATCGCCGAGGCCGATGGCCGCCGCCGCGAGATCGTCTTCAACCCGCGCACGGGGGAAATCCTGCGCGACTATGTCGTTGTCGAACGGGCGGGCGGATCCTCGGGCCGGTCAGGCGGGTCCTCGGGCTCGTCCTCCGGCAAGGATGACGATGACGACGAGGACGATGACGAGGACGACGAAGATGACGATGACGACGACGAAGGCGGCGACGACGACGGAGATGACGGGGAAGACGACGACGAGTAACCTGCAGGCGTCCTGATCCGGGCCGCGCCGTACCACGCCGCAACCGGTCTCCGGATCAGGTCGTACAGCCAGAACAGGGACCGCCAGGTCAGGGGCATTGAAGAGCAACGGTTTCGTAGTACTGATCCTGGTGGTGCAGGCCTTCTGCGCCATTTTCTTCGTTTCCGACATCGTCCTGACGCTGCTTGGGTTCGAAGCCAATCCGATCAGCTGGCAGACGCGCGAGCTGCTCGAGATCGGCGCGGCGATCGGCCTTGCCCTCGGTGTCGTGCTGGGCGGCATGGCGCTGCGCCGGTCGATCCGCGAGCGCAACGCGGCCGAGGAAAAGCTGCGCCGCGCCTCGGGGGCGTTCCTCGAACTCCTGAACGAACGCTTCGCGTCGTGGGGCCTGACCCCCGCCGAGCGGGACGTGGCGCTGTTCTCGATCAAGGGACTGTCGACGCAGGAGATTGCCACCCTGCGCGCCACAAGCGAGGGAACGGTGAAGGCCCAGACCAATGCCATCTACCGCAAGGCCGGGGTCAGCGGGCGTCCGCAGCTCCTGAGCCTGTTCATCGAGGATCTGATGGACGATGCGGTCTTTGCCGCTGCCACCTCTGACCCGCCGCAACCGCTGCCCGTCCGCCCTGCCGCGGTCAAGTAGACCCTAGCGGACGTCGAAGGTGGCCAGGGCCAGCGCGGCATTCGCATAGGGCTCGCCCCCGAGATCGGCAAAGACCTCTTCGGCAAGACGCCCGATGCGGGCGCGGATCGAGTCAGGCGGCTGGCGCGTCGCGATGGCAAGCAGAAGCTGACTGGTGTCGCGCGAGGGGCCGGCGCGGGTCACGGGCACGTCGAACCGCGTGAGGTTGCCCGAGAACGCGAGGAACCGCTGAAGGTCCTGCACCACGCCATTGTCGTCGATCAGAAGCAGCGTCACGTGTCGTCCGGCAACCCCGCGCAGCACCCCGGTCAGGCGGCCGCCGCTTTCCACCACCGGCGTGTCGACCCGCAGGCCGATGCCGGTTGCCGGGTAGTCGCGGTTCAGGCGGACGTAATCCAGCACCGGGCATTGCCGGGGGTCGATCAGCGTCCGCGTCTGCCGGATGGCCGCGTCTTCGGCCGTCAACGCCCTTTGGGCGAAGTCCTCCATCAGGGCCTCGTCGGCCGAGATCATGGCAAGGCCCACGCCCTCGGCTCCGTCGCGGCGGGGAAGCGCCACCTGGCACGGCGGGATCTCGACGCCCCCGCCGAGCTCGGAAAGGCCTGTCCGCGTGGCAGCCCTGATGCGCTCCACCAGTGCGCCGATGGCCTGGTCCTGCGCCGACGGCGGCGGGCGGGCCGCCGCCGGCTGCGGCGTGCCGCCCGCCGATGGCGGCTGCGGCTCCGGCACGGCGTTCAACGCCAGCACCGTCTGCGCGACAGGAGCGTCCGGCGTCAGAACGCCGGACTCCGGCGCGACCGGGGCGAGGCTCTGCGGCGCGGCCACCGCCTCGGGGACGATCGGGCTCAAGTCGGGGTCGTCGTTGGCGACCGGAACCGCCGTCACCGTCTCGCCCGCGACGGCCTCAGGCTCCACCAGGGGCAGGGCTTCTTCCGCGGGCGCGGCGGTCAGGGCCTCTGCCTCGGCCGGCTCGGGTGTCTCGGCGGTGGCGCTCTCGGCGGTTTCGGCCTCGATGCCGTCGGGCGTTTCGGCCACCAGGTCGTCAGGCGTCTCGGGGGCATCCCCCGGGTCGGCTTCCTCGCCCTCGGCAGCGGCGGCATCGGTTGTCCCGGCCAGGCTGGCGTCGTCCAGCTGCTCCAGCGTGACGAGGAACGCCGTCGGCGATGCGTCGGGTTCCGGCGGAACCAGGAACGGGCCATAGACACCAAGCAAGCCCGCCGCCAGCGCACCGTGCAGCACGCCGGAGACGCTGATCGCCCCAAGCCAGCCGCCGCGCCCGCCGCCGTAGGGCAGGAAGCTCATGACCCGCCGTCCTCTTCGCGCAGGTGGATGGTGACAAGCCGCACCTCGACCGCAGCCAGTTCCGGCTGCGACAGAAGGGCGACGAGGTCGGTCGCCGGGGTTGCCCGGTCGATCAGCAGGTGCACCCGCGTCTCGCCGATCAGCTTTGGCCCGAGCAGCTGGATCGCCAGCGGTTCGCCGTTCAGCGAAAGCTCGCCCCCCGGGCCGACGATCAGGAGCGGCTTGGGCAGCATCTCGATCGGCAGCTCGTCGGTGGTCGACAGGTCCACCCCGTAGCTGGGCGAATTCAGCAGACCCCCCGTTGCGAGAAAGAAGAAGATCAGCAGCAGGACGATGTTGACGATGGCCAGCGACACGTCGGCCCGGGCGCGCGCGCGAGGCGCGGGAAGGACGCGGCGCAGCGCCACCTCAACTGCCTCCCGCCGTCGTCACCTGCACCGAGGCGACCTGGGCAAGCTGAAGCGCCTCGAGGATCGTGGTCACGTCCTGCACCCGGGCGCTGGGACGCAGGATCAGGATGACGTCGGCAGGGGCCGAGGCGCTGCCGAGCGCCGCGGCAAGATCGGGCAGTGCCTCGAACCCGAAGCTCTGGCCGCCCACGATCAGTGTCTCGGCCTCGACGGTCCAGAGCGCGGTGTCGCGCGGCGCGGCCTCGGCCGGGCTTGCGGGTGCCGCCTCGGCTGTCGCCGCCCCCGTGGCCGAAGCCTCCTCGGCCGGGGGCGGGGCGCTCTTCAGCGTCAGCAGCGAATAGGGCGTCAGGCTCGACGACAGCATGAAGAAGATCAGCAGCTGGAACATCGCGTCCGCCAGCGGCGTCAGCGCGAAGCGATAGGTCGGTTTGCGCTGCGGCAGGGCAAGGCGGGAGGCGGTGGCCATGCCGGCGCCTCAGTGGCGCGAGGCGGAAGGGTCGACCCGGCCGTGAATGGCGGCCGAGATGACCGCCTCGATCATGTTCCGCTCGCGGTCGATGCGGCCTTCCAGCCAGGTGGCGATGAAGAAGGCCACGATGGCGATGGCCAGGCCGATGGCCGTCGTGGTCAGCGCTACCCAGATGCCGCCGGCAAGCGTCGCCGGGTCGATGGCGCCCTGGGTCAGCGACAGGACGCCGAACGCGTCGATCATGCCGATGACCGTCCCCAGAAGCCCCAGCATCGGGGCCGCCTGCACCACCATGTCGAGCAGCCGCATCCGCTCGCCCATCGTCGCAAGCTCGATGATGGCCGACTGCCGGCCGAGTTCCTCGGCATAGGCAGGGTCGTTCGGACGGGCCTGAAGGCCCGAGAAAACCGATTGCAGAACCCGCGCCAGCACCGACCGTCGGGCGGCGGCGGCGCGCATCGCCTCGTCGGCGTTGCCCGACAGCCAGGTGTCGAGGATACGCTCGGCCTCGCGCCGCTTGCCGACGCCGAGGCGGGCGAACTGGACGAACTTGTAGAACCCGACGGTGACCGCGATGAACGACAGAAGTCCGAGCGTGACGAAGACGGCAAGCGTCGTGGGGTTGTAGAGGTCGAGAGAGATCGCGTCGAACATGGCGATGGCGCCCTGAAGCGGCCCGCGCTGCGGGCGGAGAAGCGGGTCAGATGCCGAACTGGATCGAGGTCCGGGAACTGGCGACCAGGCCCGACATGCACACATCGCTCGCCGCGCCGCCCTCGGCCGCGGTGCAGGCCGCGACGTCGTTCACGACGATCCGAGAGATCGACGCGCAGGGCGTCTCGGCCAGATCGAATTGCAGGATCTTGGTCTTGCCGGCCACGAGCGCCCCGAATTCGAGCACCAGGAGGCGCGTGACAGTGCCTGCGGCGTCGAAGACCGCCACCTCGTAGGCGGTCCGTTCAAGCGCGATGTCGGACTGATTGGCGGCCACATAGGTAAGCCGACAGCTGCCCGCCGTGGTATCGGCGGCCGCATTGAGTTCAAGCTGGAACGTCGGCTGTTCCTGTGCGGCGGCCGGGCCGCTGGCGAGGGCAAGGCCCGTGGCAAGCGCGATCACATGCGAACGGCCGGCAAACCCCATTCTACCCCTCCGAAAGTCGGTGTCTGGATGACGTGTCGCGGCCAGTTGGGGGCAGAGCCGCCGCCAAGTCAATCGCCGACTAGCGGTAGACCCCCAGCAGCCAGCCGGGCTGGATGCGCCGCGTCGGCTCGGGGCTGCGCGCAGGGGTCGCCCGCTGCTGGGGCTGGCGCCGCGGTGCCACGGCCGCCGGCGGTGTCGCCCGGGCGGTGCTGCGGACGACGGGCGAGGGTTGCGCGCGCGGAACGGGCGGAACGGCGGCTGCCGGGGCGATGGCCGCGACGACCTCGGTT
>JALORM010000183.1 GCA_025458985.1 Paracoccaceae bacterium
CCGGCCCAGCCCGAGGAACTCGCGCCTGCCTACGTGTTTCTCGCCTCGGCGCAGTGCTCGAGCTACGTCACCGGGGAAATCCTGCCGGTTGTCGGAGGCTACTGAGCACTGCTGCCCGCGCGGGCCCCCGAACGGGAACCGCCCCGGTCCGCCGGCAGAGGCTGCCGCAGACCGGGGCGGCCGCGCCTCCGGCAAACGCAGTGGAGGCGCTGTCCGGGCTGGCTGGAGCGGCGGTATCGCCTCGCCGGCAGCGTTCCGTAGAGGCGGGTCGGAAACAGGGCGCGGCGGGCAAATGTTCCCGAATGCTTCCGGGGTCCCGTCAGCTTGGCTGGCCTTCCAGCGCTTCCATGACCATCGCGCGGGCGCGGTAGACGCGGCTCTTCACGGTGCCGAGCGCGCATCCGCAGATCCTGGCGGCGTCCTCGTAGCTTTCGCCCAGCATCACGACGAGGATCAGGACCTCTCGGTATTGCTGGGGCAGCCGGGCAATCACCTCCATCAGTTCCCCGCCGAAGACCGACCATTCCTGCGTGCCGGGGCTCGACACGCTGCCCGACACGCAGTCGTCGCCGGCCGTGCGCTCGCGCTTCGCGGCGTGGATGCGGTTGAGGAAGGTGTTGCGCATGATCGTGAACAGCCAGGCCCGCAGGTTCGTGCCGCGCTGGAACTTGCTTTCATTGGCGATGGCCTTGACGAGCGTGTCCTGCACGAGGTCGTCGGCATCCGGGCCGTTGCGGGTCAGCGACCACGCATAGGCCCTGAGCGTCGGCAACAGCGATACGAGTTCATCAAAGGTGTCGCCGAAGTTTCCGTCGCGCATCACCGGCTCCACTTCCGTTTTCGGATGGGGCATCCTGTCCGCCGGAGTCCAACGTCCCGTGCCGTGCCAAGTTCCACCGACTGATCTGCGTTCCGCACGAATCCGCGCAACCAGGAGGTATTGTTGACGGTCTCCCGGGAAGCCGATACCGTCACCCAAGAGAGCCATCCGCGGAGATGCATCTCAGGGTCTCCCGAACGGTCTTCGGCACGGCGCGCACGCCGGCATGAGCGGGGTGGGATGGAAAAGCAGGCCGACGGCACAGAGGCGTCCGGCAGCTTTTGGTGGAGCCTGTCAACCGGGCGCCCCGGCCTTCACTGGATGCTTGCAGCGCTGGCCGCCTACCTGCTGGCGGTGTCCTACACGCGGCTGACAATGATCGGCCCGGATGTCTCGATCAGCATCTGGCCACCGAACGGCGTGATCCTGGCCATCCTGCTCGGCACTCCCCGCCAGAGCTGGCCCTGGTGGCTTGCCCTTGCCCTGGCGGGAGAGCTGGCGGCAAACGCCGTGTGGTTCCAGAACCCGGTTGCCGCGGCCGCCGGATACGGACTTTCGAACTGTGCCGAGATCCTCGTCGCGGCATACGTCCTCTCGCCCGTGCTGTCGCGGCCGCAGGACGGGCTGAGGACGATGCGCGATGTCTTCTCGTTCCTGGCCGTGGCGGTCGTCTTGGCGCCGCTTGTGGCGGCGGCCGGGATTGGCGCCATCGACGCGGTCTTCTTCGGCCGCCCCTTCACATTGACCGCACCGATGATCTGGCTGGGAGACGGCGCCGGCCATCTGATTGCGGTGCCGCTCGTCCTGAGCATGATGATCCTCTGGCGCCACCGCGGCGAACGGCCGGCACCGTCAACGCTTGCCGAGGGCGCCGTCATCGCCGTCTTTCTGGCAGGGGTCTCGGCATGGCAATTCGCCGACGGGCTGCAATCGGGCTATCTGCTGCTTCTCCCCGTCCTCTGGGCGGCGTTGAGGTTCGGGTTCGTCGGCACCAGTTTCGCGACGGCCGGAGTCGCGACGGCGATCGCCATCTACGCCAGCACCCTGGCCCGCAACCCGTCGGAAGATGTCTCGGTCTATCTGCACGCAACGCTGCAGGCGCGCATCATGGTCACGGCCGTCGTCGGCCTGATCATCGCCGCGATCATGCACGAGCAGCGCACCGCGACAGCCGCGCTCAAGACCGCCGCCGCGATGCTGGAGCAGCGGGTGGCCGAACGGACGCTGGCGATCGAGGCCGCCGAGGCGCTGTTCAGGGCGACCTTCAAGAATGCCGCCGTCGGCATGGCGATCCTCAGCGAGGGCGGCGTCCTGATGCGGGTGAACGAGCGGCTTGCCCGGATGCTCGGCCACTCGGCCGAAGACCTGGAGGGGCAGACGCTCGACAGCTTCACCGACGCAGGCGACATCCCGCGCAGCACCGAAGCCTGGGAAAGGCTCGCCCGGAACGAGGCCGACGAGTACGAGATCGAAAAGCGCTACATGACCGCGTCGGGCGAGACGATCTGGGGCCACACCGCGGTCAGCTGCGTCCGCCGGGCCGATGGAGGGATCGCCTACGCGATCAAGGTGATCCAGGACATCACCGACCGAAAACGATCGGACGAGATCCGCCAGCTTCTGATGCACGAGGTGAACCACCGCAGCAAGAACATGCTGGCCATGGTGCAGGCCATCGCCCGGCAGACGGCCTGGACGACATCGCAGAACTTCCTCGAGAACTTCGGGCGGCGGATGCGGGCGCTGGCGGCGAACCAGGACCTGCTGATCCGCAGCGGGTGGGAACAGGTCGCGATGCGTGACCTCGTGCAAAGCCAGCTTGGCCATTTCGTCGCCCTGCTTGGCTCGCGCATCCTGCCGGACGGCCCGCCGGTGTCGCTGTCGCCTGCAGCGGCGCAGGCGATCGGGATGGCGCTGCACGAGCTTGGGACCAACGCCAGCAAGTACGGCAGCCTCAGCACCGACACAGGGCGGGTCGAGATCGGATGGGCAGTCGAAGGAGAGTCGTTCCGCATGTGGTGGCGCGAGACCGGCGGCCCGCCGGTCGCGGCGCCGTCCGGTCAGGGTTTCGGCTCTACCGTGCTGACCGAACTTGTCACCGCCACGCTATCGGCAGAGGTGTCGATGGACTTTGCGGCCGATGGGTTCGTCTGGTCGATGCGCTGCCCCGTAGCGGCGCTGCGGGCGGAGGCGGCCGGAGAGCCGGCCGCCGGAGCCCCCGACCCCGGCGTTCAGCACGCGGCTGCGGGCCGGGGGTGAGGTAGCGCATGCCGGCAGCGCCGGTCAGGCCGCCTGATTCAGCCGCTCTTCCGCAAGATCGGTCAGCTTGCGATCGGCGGCCTTCTCTTCCTCGAGCGTCTCGCGCAGAAGTCGCGCACAGTCCTCGCGGTCGAGCTCCTGCCCCCAGGCGACGAGGGTGCCGTAGCGCGAGATCTCGTAGTGCTCGACCGCCTGCGCCGCCGCGGCGAGTGCGGCGTTCAGCACGTTGTCGTCGGCCACGTCCGACGAGATCTCGTTTGCCTCTTCGATGATCCCGTCGATTGCGGGGCAGTCGGTCCCGCTGGCCTCCTGACCGAGAAGGTCGAACACCTGCTCGAGCCGTGCGATCTGCCCGTGGGTTTCGTCCAGATGGCTTTCGAATGCCTGCCGCAGCGGCTCGCTCGTCGCCTTGGCGATCATGTCGGGCAGCGCCTTCACGATCTGCTTTTCGGCGTAATAGATGTCGCGAAGCTGGTGCAGGAACAGGTCGTCCATGGTTTCGATGTCGGCAGAGAAAATGCCCATGTCGGTCTCCGGGTTTGAGGATGGCCAGCCGCGTCCTGCTGGCCGGCCCGCGATGAACCGGGACGGGACAGAAATGTTCCGCCTTTGCCTCAATCCCCGGCCGGTTGCGCTCAGCCCGGAATGCGCCCCTGCAGGCGGTCGAGCGCGTCGCGCAGGATGCGGGGCAGCTCGTCGAACGCGGCAGTAGGATAGGCCTGCCGGAGATTGCTGCCCACGCTCGCGTCCGGCGGCTGGTCGTTCCAGTCTTGCGCCGGGTTTCTCTGTTCTGCTCTGGTCATCTCTTGCCTCGTGCTGAAGTGCCCTGTCTCCCCGTTGCGTCTGCCGATGATGAAACGTGGCTTTGGCGCGCTGGTTCCCGGTGCAGCGTCGGGGCCGCTGCGCGGGTGGATCACCGACCGGGAATGTTGCGCCGAAGCCTCACCCGTGCCGCAGGGGCGGCCGCCTCCAGGGACGGGGCACCCGCAGCGCGCGCGTGCGCTCGCCCCTTTTCACGACCCGGCCCGGCCTTATATACTGGCGCTGTTGTTGCTGTCGTAGGCCAGGGATCGGAGCCCGCGCGTGAGTCACCGCCTCGTCATGATGTCCGACCGGACCGGCCGCCCCGAGGGCGAGACCGGGGTCGTGACCAAGACGAAGCCGAAGACTCAGCGGCCGCCGCTCTACAAGGTGTTGCTTCTGAACGACGACTACACGCCGATGGAATTCGTGGTCCATGTGCTGGAACGCTTCTTCGGCATGAACCACGCGCAGGCGTTCGAGCTGATGCTGACCGTTCACAAGAAGGGCCTCGCGGTGGTGGGCGTCTTCTCGTTCGAGGTGGCCGAGACCAAGGTCGCGCAGGTGATGGACTTCGCGCGGCGGCACCAGCACCCGCTGCAATGCACCATGGAAAAGGAATAGGCGCCGCCTCGCGCCGCCCATGCAGCCTTCGCGCCTGAGCCTCGCGCTGGAATCCGGCGCGCTTGTCCTGCCCGCCGAGGGCCGT
Organism: Paracoccaceae bacterium; assembly: GCA_025458985.1. Classification (GTDB taxonomy): domain Bacteria; phylum Pseudomonadota; class Alphaproteobacteria; order Rhodobacterales; family Rhodobacteraceae; genus JALORM01. The sequence continues at coordinate 4,590 of JALORM010000183.1, forward strand.
ATCTGCGTCCTGCGGCCGCGGTCAGGGCTGGACCTTACGGCGCTGCCGAAGGATCGGGTCGAGGTGGTGCAGGGGTTCCGGCCCGACCACGATGCTTTCGCCGCGCAGGGCTATGCGACCGGCGTTGCGCCCTCGGGCCGCTTTGCGGCAGCCGTTGTCTGCGCCCCCCGGTCGAAGGCCGAGGCGCGGGCGCTGGTGCAGCAGGCCTCGGCGGCGGTCGCGCCGGGCGGTCCGATCGCGGTGGACGGTCAGAAGACCGACGGCATCGACAGTCTGCTGCGCGATCTGCG
>JALORM010000184.1 GCA_025458985.1 Paracoccaceae bacterium
CCCGGGCGCCCAGGTCGCGCAGCGTCGCGCTGGCGAAGGGGCCGGCCAGCACATGCGTCAGGTCGACGACGGTGATCCCGTGCAGCGGTGCGTCCATGCTCTGCCTCCCCTCCGTGCAGGACCAGCTTGGTGCAGGCGGCACGGCGCGCCTTGTCTCACATCAAGTCGATGCCGAAGAACCAGACCGCCAGCGGAACCGGCGCCACCGCGAGCGCCACGGTGGCCAGCGTCGTCGCCGGCCGGAACAGGCCCGACAGGCCCGCCAGCAGCATGATCCCGCCGCCGCCGCCCAGAAGCCAGTTGCCCGGCGCGTTCAGCACCGCCGCCAGCAGCGCGTAACGCCAGCCGCCCGTCGCGCGCCGCAGCCATGGCGGCAGCCGCTCGCGCAGCAGCGCCAGACGGTCCTCGCAGGGCAGGGGGGCGGCGCGATGGACCAGCGCCGCGGCGCGCGACAGGCCAAGATCGCCCAGCGCCCCCGCCAGCCACCGCGGCGGCAGTGCTGCGCCCGCGGCGTAGGCCAGCGCCAGCCCCGCCAGCGTCGCCAGGTAGACCGGCAGCGCCGCCCCCGGCCCCTGCATGGCCAGGAACAGGATCCCGATCTCCACCCCCGGCACGAAAGGCAGCGCCAGCAGGACCGCATAGACGACAAGACCCAGCACCACGACGCCGTAGTAGAGCCACCGCCCCCCCGGCCCGGGCATCGCGTCGGATGCGGTCCTGACCCAGTCGAGCAGCATGACCGCCGCCCAGGCCACCACCGCCAGCGCCGCCAGCCGCACGGCGTTCCGCGCCAGCCGCGCTGCGCGCTGGGTCACGGGCGGCTCGCGGGCGGCTTCACGTTCGCCACCTTGTCGAAGCGCTGCTTCAGAAGGGTCTGCAACGACCCCTCGGCGCCCCCCGCCAGCACCTTGGCGACGAAGGTCCCGCCTTCCTCCAGCACGTCGAAGGCGAAGGCGGCTGCCGCTTCGCACAGCGCGACGATGCGCAGGTGGTCGGTCTGCTTGTGGCCCGAGGCGGCGGCGGCCATGTCGCTCATCACCACGTCGGCGCGGCCGCCAAGCCAGGCCTTCACCTGCTCGTCCGCATCGTCGGCAAGGAAGTCGAGCTGGTGGATCTCGGCCCCCGCGATGGGCTCCACCTCCTGCAGGTCGATGCCGAGGACGGTGCCGATGGGCTTGCCCGGCTTCTGCCCCAGCGCATTGACGCGCTCGACCGCCACCTGGCACCAGCCGCCCGGAGCGCAGCCCAGGTCGACGACGCGCGCACCCGGCTTCAGAAAGCGGTACTTGTCGTCGAGTTCCAGGATCTTGTAGGCCGCGCGTCCGCGATACCCCTCGCGCTTGGCGCGCTGCACGTAGGGGTCGTTCAGCTGGCGCTCCAGCCAGCGGGTGGACGACAGCTTGCGCCCCTTGGCGGTCTTGACGCGCACGCGCAGCTCGCGCTGCCCCCGTCCGGAACCGCCCGCCGATCCGCCGCCCCTGGATGGCCCCTTCGCCATGGCCCCTTTCCCTGATCCGTGCCCGGGGCATACTACTTGCGGCGCAGCTCCGCAAACCGTCCTGCCCGGGTACGATCACGGAGACGCCGATGCAGAGCCTCGTCTCGACCGAACGGGTCCGCGTCCTGCCCGGGACTTCGGCCACCAAGGGGCGGATCGTCTGGGATGCGACGAAGTCGCTCTGGTTCTTCGCCCATGCCGGCCTTGGGCTTGCCGGGGTCGTGCTCTATCCGCAGCCCGATGCCGCAGCGGTCTTCGTCGTCCTCACCGGCGTCACGATCTGCGCCGGTCACTCGGTGGGCATGCACCGGCTTCTGATCCACCGCAGCTTCGCCGCGCCGAAATGGCTGGAGCGGCTGCTGGTCTGGCTTGGCACGCTGGTCGGAATGGCGGGGCCGTTCGGCATGATCCGCGCCCACGACATGCGCGACTGGCACCAGCGCCAGTCCGTCTGCCCGCCGCACCCCTCCCACGCAGCGGGGTTCTGGCGCGATGCCTGGTGGCAGCTGCACTGCCGCTTCGACCTGGACCGCCCGCCGCGGTTCGAGATCGAGGCAGAGGTCCTCCGCGATCCCTTCCACCGCGCCGTGGAGAGCACCTTGATGCTGCAGCAACTGCCCCTCGCCGCGGTCCTCTACGCAGTCGGCGGCTGGGCCTTCGTGCTCTGGGGCGTGTCGCTCAGGGTCGCCGTGTCGCTTGCCGGGCACTGGGCGGTCGGCCACTATGCCCACCGGCGCGGGCACCAGGGCTGGCGGGTCGAGGGGCTGCCGGTGCAGGGCTACGACCTGCCGCATCCCGCGCTGGCGATCCTGACCTTCGGCGAGAACTGGCACGGCAACCACCATGCCTTCCCCCATTCCGCCCGCCTGGGGGTCGAGCCCAGGCAGCCCGACCCCGGCTTCTGGCTGGTGCGCGCGCTGGTATGGCTGGGGATGGCGCGCGGGGTCCGGCTGCCGGGGTCCGAGCCGCCGCGCGAGGGGCTGGCGCGCGTCGGGCCGCCGTCTCAGAACGGCCCGTCCTCCAGCACGCCGTCGGCCGACATCTGGGCGTAGAGCAGCCCTTCGCGCAGGCCGCGGTCGGCGACCGACAGCCGGTCGGTCGGCCAGATCCGCATCAGCGCCTGCAGGATCGCCGCCCCCGACATGATCAGCGAATGACGGTCGCGGCCGATGCGGGGGTCGTTGCGCCGGCCCTCGGGGCCAAGCGCCAGGTAGTCCCGGATCACCCGGTCGATCTGGTCCGAGGTCATGCGCAGACCGTCGACCTTGGTCCGGTCGTAGCGCTTGAGGCCCAGGTGCGAGGCCGCGACCGTCGTCACGGTGCCCGAGGTCCCGATGATCTGGAACCCCTCGCGGGTCTGTTCGGCCGCATAGGGCGAGAAGTCGGCCAGCTTTTCCTCGAAGTACCAGCTCATCAGCGCGAAGCGCGCAGCATCGTCGGTCACGTCGCGGAACTGGTCCTTCAGCGTCGCCACGCCGAGCGGCACGCTGATCCAGTCGACGACCTTCGCCGCAGGGAAGGGGCTTTCGGGCGGGTGGAACCCTGCGTGCAGCCGCATGATCGCCCGCGGACGTTCCAGCGATGGCACGCTCGACAGGTCGATCCACACAAGCTCGGTCGAGCCGCCGCCGATGTCGACGACCAGAAGCTGCTCGGTCCGCGTCGAGACCAGCGGTGCGCAGGACACGACAGCCAGCCGCGCTTCCTCCTCGGGCGTGATGACGGTCAGCCGCAGCCCGGTGTCGCGATGGATGGCGTCGAGGAATTCCGGCCCGTTGCGGGCCCGCCGGCAGGCCTCGGTCGCGACCAGCCGCATCCGGGCGACACCGTGCTTGTCGAGCTTCTTGCGGCAGATGTGCATGGCGTGGAGCGTCCGCGCCATCGACCCGCGCGACAGCCGCCCCGACACCTCCAGCCCGGCGCCGAGCTGCACCGACTTCGAGAAGCTGTCCACCACATGGAACTGGCTGCCCTTGGGCTGCGCGATCAGCATTCGGCAGCTGTTCGTGCCAAGGTCAAGCGCCGCGTAAAGCGACGCGGGGTCGGTCTTCTCGGGTGCGGGTGGCTCGACCGCCCTCGGGAACGCGCCCGCACCGGTGGGACGCCTGGGCGCCATCGGTCGCGCCCTCCGATCTTGAGTTGGAGAGAAGGTAGCCCGCCCGCCCCCTTTAGGCAAGGTCGGCGGGAATGTCAGAACAGCAGGTCCGCGTCACCGTCCGCGGCCGACCGGGCAAAGCCCTCGGGATCGGCGCAGAAGGCGCGGTAAAGGCGGAAATGGGCCGTCTCGCCGATCCCTGTCCGCCGGAAGCCCCCGCGGGAGACCTCGACCAGCGCCGCCCCCGGCACCGCCATCAGGATCGGTGAATGCGTCGCCATGACGACCTGCGCGCGGGCGGACTGCTGGATGTCGGCCAGCAGGCGCAGAAGGTCGAGTTGCCGGCGGGGCGACAGGGCGCTTTCGGGCTCGTCCAGAAGATAGAGACCCTGCCGCTGCACGCGCTCGTCGAAGAACCTCAGGAAACCCTCGCCGTGCGAATGCGACAGGAAATCGGGCGGCGCCCCGCTGACCTCGCGCGCCGACTCGTCCAGATACCGGGCGACCGAGAAGAAGGATTCCGCCCGGAAGAACCAGCCGTCGGTCACCTTGGGCAGCCAGCCGCCGCGCAGGGCGTCGGCAAGCCCCGCGCCGCTCGACTCGATCGCCATGGCGTGATCGACCGGCCGGTAGCCCTTGCCGCCTCCCGCCGGGTCGTAGCCCGCAAGGGCTGCCAAGGCTTCGACGAGGGTCGACTTGCCGGCGCCGTTCTCGCCCACGAGGATCGTCACCGGCTCTTCGAAGTCGAGCTCGAATTCCGGCCCGAACCAGGGCAGCGTGAAGGGATAGTCCCGCGCGGCCGGCAGTCGGTCAGGGATCGCGGCGACCCGCCTCAGGAACGGGGCGGGCAGCGTGGTGTCCTTGCGGGATCGGGCCAGGTGGTACCTCCGGCGTCGGCCGCAGGATGCCGTCTCGCGGATGGCTCAACAAGATCATGCGAAGGTTTCACGCAGAGGCCGGTGGCCCCGCGGGCCGATGCAGGCTATCGGTAGCCGCCGGGCGTCGTTCCCCGTGCCCGGCATGTCGAAAACGCGCCGCGGGGCGACGGGGTCGGCGCGTATTGAAGCGGGAAAGGAATCGCAGGCATGGCCGAGATCACGATCGTCTACTGGCGCGACATCCCGGCGCAAGTCATCGGCGGGAAAGGGCGGCGCGGCACCAAGGTGCCGCTGCCCGAACGGTTCGAGCAGGCGATCGACCGCGCGGCGATGAAGGCGCGCCTGATCGGAACTGACGCCTACCTGGCAGAGTGGCGCAAGGCGCCGCCCGTCGAGGTCCCGGGCGAGGAGGCCGAGGCCGCCGCGGCCGAAGCCGCACGGATCGAGGCGGAGTATACACCCGAGCGCCTGCGCGCGCTCATCGACAACGACGGCCGGGCGTGACACCCCGGTCCCTTTGGGAGGCTGCCATGGCACTTCTGAACTTCCGCCGCCCGGCGGCGCCGAAAGGGGCCGCCTCCGAGATGGAAGCCTTCCTCGACGGCTACTCGATCGAGGTGATGCCCCGCACCGCCGAGAAGGTTGGGGATTTCCGCGACCTGCTGCCCAGGGGTACCCGCGTCTACATCGCCCATATCGACGGCACGCCCATCGAGGACATGGTGGCCACCGCTGCGCGGCTGGCCCGCGAGGGCTATCCGGTGATGCCGCACTTCCCGGCGCGGATCATCCGCGACAAGGCGACGCTTGCCGACTGGATCGCCCGCTACCGCGGCGAGGCGGGGGTGGACCAGGCGCTTCTTCTCGCCGGCGGCGTGGCGGCGCCGGTCGGCGAGTTCCATTCGTCGATGCAACTGATGGAAACCGGGCTCTTCGGCGACTTCCGCCGCCTGCACGTCGCCGGGCACCCGGAGGGCAACCGCGACATCGACCCCGACGGATCGGACCGGGCCGTGATGGAGGCGCTGCGCGCAAATGGCGCTGGCCACCCAGTTCTGCTTCGAGGCCGCGCCGGTCATCGCCTGGGCCGACAGGCTCGCTGCCGAGGGCATCCGCCTGCCGGTCCATATCGGCATCGCGGGCCCCGCAAAGCTCCAGACGCTCCTCAAGTTCGCCATTGCCTGCGGCGTCGGCCCATCGCTCCGG
>JALORM010000185.1 GCA_025458985.1 Paracoccaceae bacterium
GGGACGAGTCCCGCATAAGTGCCTGCAGGGCGGCCGCGCCCTTCGGCAGAGTGCCAGCCGACAAACGCGCCGCGCCGGAAGCCCAGTGCCAGGCCGTTCGCCCAGCGCGCTTCGGTTATGGGTCCGCCGGCGCATTCGGCGATGGCGACGGTCTCGGCGGGAGGCGCCCCAAGCAGCTTCGTCACCGCCGCCACGGTCCCCGCCTCGGCGCGGCCGAAGTCCACACGTAGCGGCGAGCCCGCGGGCTGGATGCCTGCCCCGTCGAGGAACAGGCCCTGCGGCGCCGGACCCCGCGCAGGGTCCGGCCCTGCGGCGACACACCCGGCAACGGCCAGCACCGCCGCCAGGATGGCGCCCCGCCTCATCTGGGGCTGCGCTTGGCGAGGATGCGCTGCAGGGTGCGCCGGTGCATCGACAGCCGCCGCGCAGTCTCGCTCACGTTGCGCTCGCACTGCTCGTAGACCCGCTGGATGTGTTCCCATCGCACCCGGTCGGCCGACATCGGATTCTCGGGCGGCGGCGGCAGCGCCTCGCCCCTGGACAGAAGCGCATTCGTGATGTCGTTGGCGTCGGCGGGCTTGGCCAGGTAGTCGGTCGCCCCGATCTTGACCGCTGCGACCGCCGTGGCGATGGCCCCGTAGCCCGTCAGCACCACGATCCGGCTGTCGGGCCGCCGCTCGCGCAGGGTCTCGACCACGTCCAGACCGTTGCCGTCCTCAAGCCGGAGGTCGATCACCGCATAGGCCGGCGGCTTGCGCAGCGCGATCTCGCGGCCCTCGGCGACCGACTGCGCCAGTTCCGGTTCGAACCCGCGTTTCTCCATCGCCTTGGCAAGGCGCTTCAGGAACGGCTCGTCGTCATCGACCAGCAGAAGCGTCCGGTCCGGGCCGAGGTCGTCGCCCGCGCTGTCCATCGTTCCCCGCCTCCACTCCGGTTCCGTTTGGAATGATTCTAGGCCGAGGGGGCGGGGCCGTCAAATCATGACGCGCCCACGAAACAGGCGGTTGTCTCGGCCATCTCTTCGGGCTCGGTCTCGCGGCGGAAGAACTCCACCACGCCATGGCCGGGCAGAACAAGGTAGGTGAACGTGGAATGATCGACGAGGTAGAAGGCGTCCTCTGCCTCCTGCTTTCGGGCATAGACGCGGTAGGCGCGCACCGCGTCGGCCACCTGTTCGGGCGTGCCGCTGAGGCCCACCATCCTGGGGTGCACGTACTGCGTGAATTCGGCCATCACCTCGGGCGTGTCGCGCTCCGGGTCGACCGTGACGAAGACAGGCTTCACATCGATTCCGCGCTCTTCCAGCAGATCGACGGCGGCCGCGTTGCGGGCGGTGTCGAACGGGCACACGTCGGGGCAGAAGGTATAGCCGAAATAGACCAGCGCCGGACGGTCGATCACCTCGGCGTCGGTAACCGTCGCGCCGGTCCCGTCGACCAGGGTGAAGGGCCCCCCGACCGAGCCCATGCCGCCCGCCACGGCCGAGGCGCGGCACTGCGCGAAGCGGTCGCCGCCCTCGCCGCCGGGCGACGCCGTCAGGATGCGCCACCCCATGAACCCCAGAAGCGCGGCCGTCAGTGCGACCGCCGAAATGGCGTAGAACCTGGTCATCCGCGTCTCCTTCGAATGCGTCGCATTGATCCCCCGACGGCCGCGCCATAACAATGCAGCACGATGCCACATCGGCCGATCCCCGCCCCCGATCCGTACCCGCTCGGCGCCCGGGCGCGGGGTGATTGGGTGCGGCTGCGCACGCTGATCGTGCTGCGCTGGATCGCCATCGCCGGGCAGGTGATTGCGCTGACGGTGGCCTCGCGCACCTTCGTCGCCGACCTCGACATCGGTCTTTGCGCCGTCGCCATCGGCGCTGCCGTCGTCGCCAACCTGATCGCCACCTTCGCCTATCCCAAGACCAAGCGCCTGTCGGAAACCGAGGCGATGCTGACCCAGCTGTTCGACATCGTCCAGCTTGCGTTCCTCATCTACCTGACGGGCGGCCTGCACAACCCCTTCGCGCTGCTGATCATCGTGCCGGTGACAATCTCGGCAACCGCGCTCGAACTGCGCTCGACCCTCTTCCTCGGGGCGGTCGCGGCGATGCTGGTCACGTTGCTTGCGTTCTGGCACGTGCCGCTCACGCTCAAGTCGGGCGAGGTGCTCGACCTGCCCGCGCTGCACCTTTTCGGCTTCTGGCTGGCGATCCAGATCGGTCTCGTGTTCCTGGCCGGGTATGCCTACCGGATCACCGAAGAGATCCATTCGATGGCCGATGCGCTGGCCGCAACGCAGATGGCGCTGGCGCGGGAACAGAAGCTGACCGACCTCGGCGGGGTCGTGGCGGCCGCCGCGCACGAACTGGGCACGCCGCTTGCCACCATCAAGCTGGTCAGCGGCGAGCTGATGGAGGAACTGGACGGACAGCCCGAACTGCTGGAGGACGCGCGGCTGATCCGCGAACAGGCGGACCGCTGCCGCGACATCCTCCAGTCGATGGGACGGGCAGGGAAGGACGACCTGATGATGCGCTCGGCCCCGCTGTCGGCGGTGCTGCGCGAGGCCGCCGAGCCGCATCAGGGCCGCGGCAAGGAGATCGTCTTCGAGGTCGCGCCGGGCCCCGGGTCCGACCAGCGCCAGCCCTCGATCCACAGGCGGCCCGAGGTCATCCACGGTCTGCGCAACCTCGTGCAGAACGCGGTCGACTTCGCCGAGGGGCGGGTCTGGGTGTCGGCCGGCTGGAGCGACGCCGAGATCGTCGTGCGGATCGCCGACGACGGGCCGGGCTTCCCGCCGCAGCTGATCGGGCGGATCGGCGATCCCTTCGTGCGCCGGCGCGAGGCGGCATCGGAAGACGCCGTGCGGCCGGAGTACCGCGGCATGGGGCTCGGCCTCTTCATCGCCAAGACGCTCCTGGAACGCAGCGGGGCGCGGCTTGCCTTCTGGAACGGGTCCGATCCGTTCCTGTCTGACAGCGAGCGCCCCGAACGGCGCGGTGCGGCGGTCGAGGTGGTCTGGCCGCGCGCCGCGCTGGCCGCGCAGGAGCCCGGCCGCGAGGGCGGGACGCGGGCCGGCCTGGGCGAGAACCGCCCGATCCGCGCATGACGTGGCGGAATCCGCAGCGGATGCGCCGCGATCCCGGTGTCTCGGGGCCGGGATCGCCGGATTGCTTAACGGCTTGTTAAGACTCCTCGCCGAAGGCTTTATGCATCCGATCGCGGCCGGGTGACATCGAATGGACGCATCTGCGATTCCTCTGGGGCTCATCTTCTTCGTGCTTGCCGTCGCCGTGGCCACCGCGGCGGCGACGGTGATGGTTGCGGCCTGGATCGGCGCGCACCAGGCGCGCAAGGCCCGGGCGCGGCGCGCCCTGCCCGAGAAGGCCGCGACGGTCGCCTTCCTGTTCGAGGACGAGCTTCTGCGCGACGCCACGCCTTCGGGGCGGGCGCTGCTGGAGGGCGCCCCCGGCGAGGGCAGCGACTGGGCGCGGCTGTCGGGACTGCTGCGCCACCGTTTCCCGGGCCTCGACGAGGCGCTTGCCGGGCTGGCCGAAACCGGACAGGTGACGCTGAAGGCATCGGACGGCACCGGCGACCGGCTGACGGCCGAATGGGTCGGTCATCTGGCCCGGGTGACGCTGGTGCCCGCCACCGGGCTTTCGGAACGGTCGGGCCGGGCGGTCGAGGAACAGACCATCGCCGCCATGGAGGCCGAGATCGCCACTCTCCGCGGGGTGGCCGAGAACGCGCCCATCGCCGTCTGGAAACAGTCGGGCGACGGCACGGTCGTCTGGGCCAACAACGTCTATTTCGCGCTCGCCGCCGAGATGCACGGCCCCGAGGCGGCGCAATCCTGGCCGCCGCCGCGGCTGTTCCCGCAGTTCGATGCCGGCCTGCCCGATACCGCCTTCGCGCTGGCCCCCGTGCGCACCGCGTTGCGCACCGAGGACGGCGCGGCGGCGCGCTGGTTCGATTGCCTGAGCTTTCCCGCAGGCGACCACACGCTCTGCTACGCCACGCCGATCGACGATCTGGTGCATGCCGAAGAGGCCCTGCGGGAGTTCGTGCAGACCCTGTCCAAGACCTTTGCGCACCTCCCGATCGGGCTGGCCGTCTTCGACCGGGCGCGCCGGCTTGCCCTGTTCAACCCTGCCCTGACCGACCTGACCGGCCTCGAGGTGGAGTTCCTGGCAGCGAGGCCCACACTCTTTGCCTTCCTCGACCGCCTTCGCGACCGCCGCCGCCTGCCCGAACCGCGCGACTATTCGTCCTGGCGCCAGCGGATGGCCGACCTCGAGGCCGCGGCGGCCGGCGGCTTCGTGCAGGAGAACTGGGCGCTGCCCTCGGGCCAGACCTATCGCGTCACCGGCCGCCCGCACCCCGACGGCGCGGTGGCGTTCCTGTTCGAGGACATCTCGGCCGAGGTCTCGCTGACCCGCCGCTTCCGGTCAGAGGTCGAGCTTGGCCAGACCGTGCTCGACAGCCTCGACGAGGCGATTGCCGTGTTCTCGCCGCAGGGCGACGTGGCGATGACCAACGCGGCCTATGTCCGGCTGTGGGGGATCGACCCGGCCAGCACGCTGGCCGCCTGCGGCGTCGTCGAGACGACCCGCCAGTGGCAGTCGCTGACCGTGCCCACCCCGGTCTGGGGCGACGCACGGGACTTCGTGACCGGCGAAGGCGAGCGGGCCGAGTGGTCCGAGACGGTGGCGATGACCGACGGCCGCATCCTGCACTGCCGCTTCGTGCCGCTGGCGGCCGGGGCAACGCTGGTCGGGTTTACCGTGGCGACAGGCGAAGGCGGCTCGCGCCGGCTGCGCAGCGCCGAGAGCGGTCAGGGCGAGACCGCTGCGGCCGGCGCCGAGCCGCCGGTCGCCGGACGGGGCGGCCGGCCTGCGGTTGCCTCCCCACCACGCTGGATGCCCCCCCCTGGCAGAGGGCCGGTCCCTGGCACCGTCTGCCTGACCGTGCCTCGCAGGGACAGGATGCCTGCGGCCGTCCGGCGCCGCGGAACGCGGGGCGAAGAACTGCCACCCCCGGTTTGCGCAAGGCTGCCCCGAGCCCGCAATCGGCGCCTTTGCCTTGCATCCTTGCCGCAGGCTCCGATCCCGCGTCCCGCGCGCGCGCTTCCAGTCTGATTGTCCGGTCCTGCACGCCAGTCGCACGTGCGTGTCCGGCCCCGGCTCCTCGCGTCGGCCGCAGCTCGTTGCGGGCGCGTTGCCGCAGCTGCCGCGGAGGCCTGCCACGGGCCGAGGCATGCCCCCGGCCCGCCACCGGACTCAGG
>JALORM010000186.1 GCA_025458985.1 Paracoccaceae bacterium
TCGGCACGCTCGCGGCTGTAGCCGTACTTCTCCTGGATGAGGCCCGTGACCTCCTCGCGGCGGCCTTCGACCTGATGCCATTCGTCCTCGGTGATGTCGCCCCACTGCGCCTGCGCCTTGCCCTTGTACTGCTTCCAGTTGCCTTCGATCTGATCCCAGTTCATCTCGCTCTCCTCGGTTTGCGGAAGTCCGTGATGAACATTGCCGGCGGTGCGATGTTCCCGTGGCGCGCACCGGTTCCGCGTCAGCCGTGGGGACGGGTGAGAGGGCGGCCGTCGGCATAGGGAATCCAAAGCCGCTGCACCAGGACGAGCGCGACGACCGACAGCGGCGCCGCCAGCACGAAGCCGGCCACTCCGAAGACAAGCCCGAAGGCGACGACCGAAAACACCGTGACGGCCGGCGGCAGGTTGACCGCCTGGCGCTGGATCAGCGGGATAAGCAGCGTGCCCTCGACCTGCTGGACGACGACATAGAGCGCGATGACGAAAAGCGCCGACCGCGGGCTTTCGATGAAGGCGACCGCAACCGCCGGCACCGCGCTCGCGACCGGCCCCACATAGGGCACGAATTCGAGAAGCCCCGCGATCACGCCCAGCCCGAGCGGCGTCGGTATGCCCAGCAGCCAGAGCCCGGCCGCCACGAGGATCCCGACCGACAGCATCGCCACGAGCTGACCCAGAAGCCACGCGCGCAGTGCCGCCGCGATGGCATCGAGCGTGTCGCCGCCGGTCCGGCGGAACCGCGCCGGCAGAAGCGCCACCGCACCCTTGCGGTAGTAGCCGGGATCAAGCGCCAGGAAGAGGCCGCCCGCCAGGGCAAGCAGCACGCCCGTCCCTGCCGCGAAGAGCCCCGAGGTCACCCCCGAAATTCCCGTGAGCATGGTGCTCGCGGCGCCGGGGCTCTGGATGCGCTCGGCAGCCCACGACTCGATCTCGCTGATCCGGATCCAGTCTTCAAGCTGGCCGACGGCCTCGGGCAACCGCTCGCTCAGGGCCGACAGCTCGGTCACAGTCCGGGCGCCGACCAGCGTCATGGTGCCGGACAGCGCCGCCAGGATCAGGACCACTCCCACCAGGACCGAAGCGGTGTGTCCGACCGGCAGGACGCGCCGGACCCCGCGGCCGGCAGCCCGGAACAGCAGCGCCACGAGGATCGCGGCAAAGCCGACGAGGACAAGGGTGCGGAGCAGCCACAGGGTGATTGCAAGCACGACCACCGCCCCGAGGGCGAGGCCGGTGGAGAACGCGCCGCGCTGGTGCGCCGGTCGGGCGGTGCCTGGCATCAGAGGTCGCTCTGCCGGTTGCGCGACGCACCTTGCCCGCGGGGTTTTCCGGTGCTGCGCCTCGTGGCATCTGCGTCTGCAGGTGGCCCGGTGCCTTCGTCGGACGCTGCGCCCGCAGTGGCGCGCGCCACCGCCTCGCCGATCAGCCTCAGTTCCTCGGCCGTCGCCCCCACGACGGCGAATGCACGGTCCGGAACGGCGCCCGGGTCCTCGTTCTGGTCGGCAGGCATGGCGTCCGGGCCGATCAGCAGGCGCAGCCGCTTCCGCGATGCGGCGCCCGGCGACATCACTGCCGCCACCAGCGCCGCCAGCACCTTGCGCTGCGCGATGAGGCGGCCCTCCAGCGTTTCGGGCGAGGGGCGTCCCGCGGTCATGCCGCTCTCCTTTCCCTCGGGGAGCCGACGATGCCGAACCCGGGCTGTCCGGGCGCCGGACGCGGTCCGGGGCAAACTTGCTTGCGGGGGGTCATGGTCATCTCCATTGCCGGCGGTCGACTAACATCGCGATGACCTGATCGTTCCCCCGATCCTTCCTTCCGCCGCCCCGGCCGGTCGCAGGGAACCTCGCGCAAGGCGCGGCGGCAGTGCGCTGTCCTGCCGCCAGGCTGGCGCGGAAGCGTCCGGCGCGTGGCGGTCGCCCGCGATCTGCCCCAGAGCCCTTGCGATCCGTCGCCTGCCGTCTGGTCCGCCTGCCGTCTGAACGGAACATTCGTCGGCCGGGGCTGTTGCTGGGACCTCACTCAAGGGAGTACCTGACCAATGACACGCCTGACCATGACGCACCGGACACGGCGCACCGCCGTCTCCGCAATCGCCCTGTCGATCGGCCTCGCCGCTGCGCCGGCGCTCGCCCAGCAGTCCACGACGGACGGCGCGGCGATGGGCACTGCGCCCGACCGCATCACCTGCGCGGCCCTCACGGACATGGAGGCAAGCAGCGTCCCTGGTGCCGTCTATTTCGTAGCCGGCTTCGCCGAGGGGTCTTCGTCGGCGCTGGACCTCAGCGCCGGGGCCGGAGCGATGGACGGCACGACGACCGGAGGCGACAGCAGCGCCATGACCGGCACAGCCGCGACGACGCTGCCTGCCACGGAGGGGACCGACGGCACAAGCGATGGCGGCTCCACGGTGCTTGGCGCCGGCACCGAAGGTGCTGCGGAAACCGATCTCTCCGCCGGAACCGACGGCAGCGTGACGACCGAAGGCGGCGGGGCGGCGGGCGACACCGCGCTCGGCACCGGAACGTCGACGGACGGCGCGCTGGAGACCGATAGCGACACCGCCGCGACCACCGACGGCACCGCCGGCCAGACCGGTGACGGCGCGCTCGGGACCGGGACGGCCGGGACGGACATGGCCTCCGGGTCTGGCAACGTACCTGCGGGCTTCTACGAGATTTCCATCGCGGACGTCATGTCGACCTGCGCCGAAACGCCTGATCGCACGATTGCCGAAGTCGTGCGGGAACAGCAGGGCATGCAGGGCGGTTGAGCAGCCGGACCGTTCCGGCGTGCCGGCCCGGCCGCCCCGGCACTGGGCGACCGGGCTCGGTGCCCCGGCGTGCAGCCAATCCTCCGGCGGGCTCTTGAGCGGACCGGTCTGGCGCGCGGGCGTCTCCCGCGTGGTGCTATATCGAAAGGATGACTCCGACATGCGTGCTTCGGCCATCAGGACTGCGATCCTTCCCGTCGCGGGGCTCGGGACCCGGCTCCTGCCGGCGACCAAGACCGTCCCGAAGGAGCTGCTGCCCGTCTACGATACCCCGCTGCTGCAGTTCGCAATCGACGAGGCCTCCTCGATCCCCGGGGTGGAGCGGCTGGTGGTGGTGACGCATCCAAGCAAGGATGCTCTGGTCCGCTACTTCGAAGACGCCCCCGCTTTGGCCGACAAGCTTCGCCGGCAGCAAAAGGACGATCTTGCCGGTACGCTCGAATCGACCGGTGCGGTGCCCGGGCTCGACATACGCTTCGTGCACCAGGAAGAGGCACTGGGCCTCGGCCATGCCGTCCTCTGTGCCGCCGAGGAGGCGGCCGAGGGGCCGGTGGCGGTGATCCTGCCTGACGACCTGATCCTGCCCGCCACCTGCATGGCCGACATGGCCACCGCCTACAATCCCGACCGGGCCGAGATGATGGTCGCCGCGATGCCGGTCGAGCCGGCCGAAATCGCGCGCTATGGCGCCTTCGACGTGGCGTCGCGCCTCGGCCCGATCCTACAGACGCGCGGTATCGTCGAGAAGCCCGCACCAGGCACCGCACCATCGCTCTATGCCGCCGTGGGCCGCTACATCCTTCCGGGCAGGATCTTCGCCGCGCTGCGCAACACAAGGCCCGGCCACCAGGGAGAGATCCAGCTGACCGACGCAATCGCCGCGCTGTGTGCCGAGGGCGGGCTCGAGGGCTTCTGCTTCACGGGCGAGCGGTTCGACTGCGGCACGCACGACGGGCTTCTCGCCGCGGGGAACCGATGGCGGGCAGCGCGCGAGGCCGGCCACACGGGGGCGGTGGTCGCCGCCCAGTAGCGGTGTGCACCGACCGAAGGCAACGTTCCGGCGGCCGGCAAGGGAACGCGACGCGGTCGAGGGGCGTTCGCGTGCCGAGAGACCGGAGACCCGACGCATGAAGATCGCCCAGGTGGCCCCGCTGTTCGAGCGGGTCCCGCCCCGCGCCTATGGCGGAACCGAACGGATCATCGCCTGGCTCTGCGACGGCCTGGCAGCGCGGGGGCACGAGGTCACGCTGTTCGCAGCCGCCGGCTCGCGGACCGCCGCCCGTCTGGTACCTAGCCGTCCCTGCGGCCTCAGAGAGGACCGCGCGCCGCGGGTTTCGCCCACCGCCGCGCATCTGGCGATGCTCCATGAGGTGCGCCGCCGGCAGGACATGTTCGACGTCATCCACTGCCATCTGTCGCATTTCCAGCACTTTCCCTTCTTCGAGCGTTGCGCGGGTCGCACGCTGACCACGCCGCACGGGCGGCTCGACTACGCCGATCTGCCCGCCGCTCTGGCGTGCTGGCCCTCGATGCCGATGAGCTCGATCTCGCTCAGCCAGAGGCGGCCGCTTCCTCACGCGAACTGGGTGGCGAACATCCCCCACGGCCTGCCGCGCGGCCGCTACGGGCAGGGCAGCGGCGAGGGCGGCTATCTTGCCTTCATCGGCCGCTTCTCGCGCGACAAGCGCGCCGACCGGGCGATCGCCATCGCGCGGCTGAGCGGCCTGCCGCTCAAGATGGCGGCCAAGATCGACGCGGACGACCGCGCCTGGTTCGAGGCCGAGATCGCGCCGCAGATCGACGGCACGGTGGTGGAGTATCTGGGCGAGATCTCCGAGGCCGAGAAACCCGCCTTTCTCGGCGGCGCGGTGGCGCTTCTGTTTCCCATCGACTGGCCCGAGCCCTTCGGTCTGGTCGTGATCGAGGCCTTCGCACACGGCACGCCGGCAATCGTCTGGCGCAACGGCGCGATGCCCGAAATCGTCGACGACGGCGTGACCGGCTTCGTGGTGGACGACCTCGAAGCCGCCGTCGCTGCCGTGCCCGCGGCCCTGGCGCTCGACCGGAGGGCCCGTCGCTGCCGTGCCCGCGGCCCTGGCGCTCGACCGGAGGGCCGTGCGCCTCGCGTTCGAGAGACGGTTCTGCGCTGACCGGATGGTCGACGACTATGTCGAGGCCTACGGGCGTCTCGCCCGGTCACCGCAGACGTCCGGCGCCCCCTGACCGACGCTATCCCGAGGAGATGGCCGTGGACCACGAAGACGTTCCGTTCGACGAAAGCATGGTCGATCCGCTGCGGGCGATGGCCGACACGACCGAGGGCGACGTGTC
>JALORM010000187.1 GCA_025458985.1 Paracoccaceae bacterium
GGCGGCCGGCTCCGGCTCGAAAGCGTGCAGAACGCCATCGACATGGCCGAAACGGTCGCCGGCAACATGCTTGGCGCGGGACAGCCCTACCGTCCGCTGCCCTGGTTCTGGTCCGACCAGTACGACGTCGCGCTGCAGATCGCCGGGCTCAACGCCGGCCACGACCGGGTCGTGATCCGCGATGCGGGTCAGGCCCGCTCGCACTGGTACTACCGGGGCGCGGACTTCCTCGCTGTCGACGCCATGAACGACGCGCGTGCCTACATGGTCGGCAAGCGGCTGCTCGAGGCCGGCCGCTCGCCCGCGCCCGAGGCCGTGGCCGACACGGCCACGGACCTCAAGGCGCTTCTGAAGGGCTGACCCATGCGGATCGTCGGCGGCGCGCGGCGCGGGCTCAGACTGGCCGAGGTCGGTGAGGGCGACGAGGCCGCGCGGCTGCGTCCCACGTCGGACCGGGTGCGCGAGGCCATCTTCAACCTTCTCCAGAACAACCTCGCCCGCCCCGATCCGGTGCCGGGCGCCCGGGTTCTGGACCTTTTCGCCGGCACCGGCGCGCTGGGGTTCGAGGCGCTGTCGCGCGGGGCCGCCCGCGTCGCCTTCGTCGAGGACGGGGCGCCTGCGCGGGCGCTGATCCGGCGCAACATCGACCTGATGCAGGCGCAGGGCACCACCGACCTCTGGCGCCGCGACGCGACCGCCCTCGGCCCCTGCCGCGGCGCGCCCTACACGCTCGTCTTCCTCGACCCGCCCTATGGGCGCGGCCTCGGCGAACGGGCGCTGGCCTCGGCCGGGGCGGGCGGCTGGCTCGCCCCCGGTGCGACCCTGGTCTGGGAGGAAGGCGCCGCGATGGACGCGCCGCCCGGCTTCGTCCCGGTCGACCGGCGCCGCTACGGCGACACCTGGGTGACGATCCTCGCCTTCGGCTGACCCGGCGGGTACCCGCCGGAACGGTGCCTTCGCCGCCCCCGGCGGCGACACCGGGCGCCGGATCGGCTATGCTCGCCCCATGGCCGACACCTTCCTGCACCGCCTTCTCGCGCCGCCCGGACCGCGGGCCGAACCCCGGGCCGAGGTCCGGACGGCCCCGGCGCCGCCGCCCTGTGCCCGCGGCCCGGTCCTGATCGGCGACCTGCTTTCGGCTCCGGGCGGGCGGCCGCTCCTCCTGACGCACTGGGATGCGCCCCGAGACTCCGACTGATCTTCCTTTTGTCGAAAATACCGTCGGGGGGAGTCGCCGTCAGGCGACGGGGGGCAGACAGCCTCCCTGCGCGGCGGGCCGTCCCGCGGTCAGAGCCAGTCGGGGCGGAACAGCCCGGCAGGCGACAGCGTGAAGATCTCGCAACCCTGCGCGGTCACGCCGACCGAATGCTCGAACTGCGCCGACAGCGACTTGTCGCGGGTCACGGCCGTCCAGTCGTCAGCCAGAACCTTCGTCTCGGGCCGCCCGAGGTTCACCATCGGCTCGATGGTGAAGAACATGCCTTCCTCGAGCACCGGCCCGGTGCCGGGACGGCCGTAGTGCAGCACGTTCGGTGGCGCATGGAACACCCGGCCGAGGCCATGGCCGCAGAAGTCCCGCACAACGCTCATCCGCTGCGCCTCGACATGGGTCTGGATCGCCGCGCCGATGTCGCCGAAGGTGGCGCCCGGGCGGACGGCCTCGATCCCCTTCATCAGGGCGTCGTGGGTCACCTCGACCAGGCGCGCGGCCTTCCGGTTCGGGGTGCCGGCGGCATACATCCGGCTGGAATCGCCGTACCAGCCATCGACGATGACGGTCACGTCGATGTTCAGGATGTCGCCGTCCTTCAGTACCTTCGGCCCGGGGATGCCGTGGCAGACCACGTGGTTGACGCTGATGCAGGTGGCGTGGCGATAGCCCTTGTAGCCGATGGTGGCCGAGGTCGCGCCCGCCGACTCGACCCGGGCGCGCACGAAGTCGTCAAGCGCCCCGGTCGTGACGCCCGGCACCACCAGCGGCCCCACCTCGTCGAGGATCCGGGCGGCCACCATGCCGGCCGCGCGCATCCCGGCGAAATCCGCATCCTCGTAGATGCGGATTCCGTCCTTGGTGATCCTGCCGCGCGTGTGTCCTTCCAACGTCTCGCTCCGCTCCGGGCGGCGCCCGCTTTCGCGACCCTAGATAATCACCCGCGCCGCGAATGGCCAGAGACGACCGGCCCTGCCATCGGGCGCTTCAGGGCTGGAAGGGCAGCCGCGACCCGAGCGTCACGCCGGCCGGATCGATCCGGGTGCCGTAGCACAGGACCTCCACTCCCGCCTCCTGCGCCTTCCGGGCAGCGGTTGCATAGGCCGGGTCGAGGTCTGCGGCGAGGCGCAGGCGCGCACAGTCGGTGCGCTGGACAAGGTAGAGCATCACCGCGCGGTGCCCGGCCCGCACCATGCCGGCCAGTTCGTCGAGGTGCTTGGCGCCGCGCGCGGTCACGCAGTCGGGAAACTCGGCCCAGTCGTCCGCGCGCCGCAGGTGGACGTTCTTGACTTCGACATAGGCATCAGGCAGCCCCGGCGCGCCCAGCAGGAAGTCGACGCGGCTGCGTGTGCCGTAGGCGACCTCGGCCCGGACCGATGCGTAGCCCGCAAGCTCTGCCACCGCGCCGGCCCGCAGCGCCTCGCCCACCACCCGGTTCGGCACGGCGGTGTCGATACCTGCCCAGTGCCCGCCGGGCAGTTCGACCAGCTTCCATGACCAGGCCATCTTCTTTCCCGGACCGGCCGGCATCAGCCAGATGCGCATCCCGGGTTCGGCCAGGCCCGCCATGCTGCCCGGGTTCGGGCAGTGGGCCGTCGCGACGCTTCCGTCGGCGAATTCCACATCGGCCAGGAACCGCTTGTAGCGCCGGACCAGCCGGGCCGGGACGAGGGGCGCCGCGAAATCCATGCTTTGCGATCAGGGACCGCTTGGGTCCAGCGCGTCCAGCGCCGCCTGCACAGCCGCGAAGAACCCGCCGACATGGGCGCCGTCGACCAGCGCATGATGCACCTCGATCGCCATCGCCACCGAAGACGCGCCGCCTTCCGTCCCCACGACCTTCCCCCACGAGACGCGCGGAATGCAGTCGTCGGGGCCGGGCATCGCGTTGGTGATCGCGGTGAAGTCGAGCCACGGCAGGCTCGACAGGTAGGCGACGGCGTCGCGCGAGCCGTCGTCGGCGCCAAGATCGCGCCGCGTGCGGGCGGCCTCGATCCGGGTGCGGGCGTCGCGGTCGAAGGCGGCGAAGTCGGGCACGAACGGGACGTCGACATAGGCGAAACTGCCCGCGTCGGTCGCGACCGTGATCGAAAGCGCCACCCGGTCGTGCCGCACCACGGTCTCGCCCCGGAAGCGCGTCATCAGCTCGGGCACCGCATGGAGCCCGGTGCCCGCCGCGAACAGAATCGCGCGATAGAGCGACACCCCCCGCTCGCGCCGCAGCGCCGTCAGCCGGGTCGTGTCGAGCCGCGCGGTCACGGCGTAATGCGGCCGCTCGTAGCCCCGGAACAGGCGGAACTGGTCAGCGCGCGGCCAGGTCGCAAGGTCGATGGGGGTGGCAGTCATGCGCGCTCCACGCAGGGGTCGGGCGGAGCCTAGGGCAAGGTCGCGGCGACCTCCAGCGGGACGATTGGAAACCCGCGCGGGCGGGGCTATGGTCCGCCGCGCAACCGACCGGAGGCCCGCGCCATGCCCAACCCCACCGCCGCGATGCTGGTGATCGGCGACGAGATCCTGTCGGGCCGCACCCGCGACAGCAACATGCACTACCTTGCAGGGGAACTGACGCGCCACGGGATCGAGCTGAAGGAGGCGCGCGTCGTGGCCGACGGGCAAGCGGCCATCGTCGGCGCGGTCAACGCGCTGCGGGGCGCGTTCGACCACGTCTTCACCTCGGGCGGCATCGGCCCGACGCATGACGACATCACCGCCGACGCCATCGCTGCCGCCTTCGGCGTGCCGATCGGCATCCGCGAGGACGCCCGCGCGATCCTTGCCGCGCACTATGCGCGCTCGGGGCTGGAGTTCAACGAGGCCCGCCAGCGGATGGCGCGCATTCCCGAGGGCGCGGGGCTCATCGACAACCCGATCTCTGCCGCGCCGGGCTTCACCCTTGGCAATGTGCACGTCATGGCGGGGGTGCCGAACATCTTCCAGGCGATGCTCGCCTCGGTCCTGCCCACGCTGACCGGCGGGGCGCCGCTTCTGTCGCAGTCGCTTCAGGTGAACCGCGGCGAGGGCGAGATCGCGGGGCCCTTCGCCGCGCTTGCAGCCGAGTTTCCCGACCTGTCGCTCGGGTCCTACCCGTTCATCCGCAACGGTGCGCATGGCGCGAACCTGGTGATCCGGGGCAACGACCGCGTGCGGATCGACGCCGCCATGCAGCGCCTTGTGGCGCTGTTTCCGGGGGGCGCATGACGCCCGCCGAGCTGCTTGCCACTGTCGAGGGGACCTGGCCGCCGGCGCGCACCGTCCGCGCCGGACCCTGGATGCTGCGCGACGGGCAAGGCGGCGGGCAACGCGTCTCGGCCGCGACGGCCGAGGGGCCGGTCGTGCCGGGCGACCTTGCGGCGATGGAAGAGGCACAGGGGATGATGGGACAGCCCGCGCTGGTCATGGTCCGGCCCGGCGAAGAGGCTCTGGACGCAATGCTTGCGGCCGCGGGCTACCGCGTGAAGGACCCCGTGATCGGCTATGCCGCCCCGGCCGAGGCGCTGGCCCTGCCCCTGAAGCCGGCGACAGCCATCCCGCACTGGCCGCCGCTGGCCATGACCTGCGACCTCTGGGCCGAAGGCGGGATCGGTCCGGGCCGCATCGCGGTGATGCGCCGAGCTGCCGGGCCGACACGCCCGCGGGCGCCGCCTTCGTGGCGATCCACGCGGGTGTCGCGATGCTGCATGCCATCGAGGTCTCGGCCCGGCACCGGCGGCAGGGCGCTGCGCGCAGGATGATCGCCGCCGCCGCGGCCTGGGCGGCCGAGCAGGGTGCCGACACGGTCGCGCTGGTCGTGACCGAGGCGAACGCGCCGGCCCGCGCGCTCTATTCTTCCCTCGGCATGGCGCCTGTGGGACAGTACCACTACCGCCTGAAGGACGCCGCCGCGTGACCGACCCCGATCTGCCCACCGCGCTCGACCTGCCGCCGGTCGATCCGCTGCCGGACGAGACCCAGGCCTATTTCGACCTCTGCGCCGAAAAGCTGGGCCTCGTGCCGAACGTGCTGCGCGCCTATGCCTTCAACATCGCCAAGCTGGATGCCTTCACGGCGATGTACAACGACCTGATGCTGGGTGCCTCGGGCCTGTCGAAGCTGGACCGCGAGATGATCGCGGTCGTCGTCTCGGCGGTGAACCGCTGCTTCTACTGTCTTGTCGCCCATGGCCAGGCGGTGCGCGCGATCTCGAAGCGGCCCGACCTGGGCGAGCATCTGGTGATGAACTGGCGCACTGCCGAACTTTCGGACCGCGAGCGCGCGATGCTGGCCTTCGCCGAGAAGCTGACCGAGGCCCCGGCCCGGGTGGTCGAGGCCGACCGGCAGGCGCTGCGCGACGCGGGATTCTCTGACCGCGACATCTGGGACATCGCCTCGGTCACGGGGTTCTTCAACATGTCGAACCGCGTGGCCTCGGCCAGCGACATGCGGCCGAACCCGGAGTATCACGGGATGAACCGTTGATCCGTGGGCTTGCCGCGGCCGCGCTTTGCCTGGTGCCGGCGGCCTCGGCGGCGCTGGACCTGCCGTCCGGTGCGGTGCGCGCGGCCGAGTCGGCCGAGCGGTTCGGCACCTACGCCCTGCCGGTCGGTCCCTGGACCGACGCCGGCCTGCCCACCGAACTGCTGGAGGGCCGCGTGGAACTGACCGCGTGGCACGTGCCGGGCACGGCCACGACGCTGGAGCTGCTGGCGCCGCTGCGCGACCGCCTGGCCGCCGAGGGATACGAGTCCGTCTTCGACTGCGCGACCGAGGCCTGCGGCGGCTTCGACTTCCGCTACGAGATGCGGGTGCTCCCCGAGCCCGAAATGCACGTGAACCTGGGCGACTTCCGCTTCCATGCCGCGCCGGCGCGCCCGGGGGACCTGCAGACAGCCGGGACGGGCGGCCCTGCCGCCGCTGCAGAGAATGCGCAACCGGGGCTCCTGCCCGGGTCCGATCCAGCTGCGGCAGCTGCTGCTCCGGGGACGCTTGCCGCCACGCTTGACGCGACCGGGCGGGCGGTGCTGGCGGACCTCAGCTTCGAGACGGGGTCATCGCGGCTGGCCGCCGGTGCGTTCCCGTCGCTGGACGCGCTTGCCGCCTACATGGCGGCGAACCCCGGCCGCCGCATCACGCTGGTCGGCCATACCGATGCTTCGGGGGCGCTGGAGCCGAACGTGGCGCTCTCGCGCGCGCGGGCGCGGGCCGTGCGCGAGAGGCTGATCGCCGACTACGGCGTCGACGCCGGCCGGATCGCGGCGGACGGCGTGGGCTACCTGATGCCGCTGGCGCCGAACGTCACCGACGAAGGCCGCGCGCTGAACCGCCGGGTCGAGGCCGTCGTGACCTCGACCGACTGAAGGCCTACCAGGCGTCGGGGCCCTTGTCGGCAAAGCGGCCGACCAGGAAGTCGATGAAGGCGCGCACCTTGGGCTGCGTGAAGCGGCCCGGCGGATAGACGGCATAGATCCCGAGGACCTCGACCGGCAGGTCGGGCATCGCCTCTTCGACCTGGCCGGCGCGCAGCGCGTCGGCGTAAAGGAAACTTGGCAGATAGGCGATCCCCAGGCCCGAGATCGCGGCGTTCAGCAGCGACTGGCCGTCGTTCACCGTCAGCCACCCGGCGGTGCGCACCTGGCGCTTTTCGCCCGACGGTGCGGTCAGCTTCCAGACCGCGGTCGAGGCGGAATTGGCGTAGTGCAGCAGCTTGTGGTCGTTGAGGTCGTCGATCCGCTGCGGGCGGCCGTAGCGTTCGAAGTACGCGGGCGCACCGATCATCCGCTGCGCCGTCTCGGTCAGCTTGCGGGCGCGCAGACTGCTGTCTTCCAGGTCGCCGACCCGGATCGCCATGTCGTAGCCTTCCGAGATCAGCTCCACGTACCGGTTGTTCAGGACCATGTTGACGGTGATTTCGGGGTATTCGCGCAGGAAGTCGCCGAGGATCGGCGACAAAAGGTTCACGCCGAAGTCGGTCGCGACCGAAATCCGCAGCAACCCGGAAGGCGCCGACTGCATCGAGGTGACAAGCGCATCCGCCTCGCCCGCGTCGTTCAGGACGCGGCGGGCGCGGTCGTAGTAGGCAAGGCCGATCTCGGTCGGGCTGACCCGCCGGGTGGTTCGGTTCAGAAGCCGCGCCCCAAGCCGGGCTTCCAGCGCAGAGACGTGCTTGGATACCGCGGATTTCGATATGCCAAGCTTCTTCGCGGCGTCGGTGAACCCCCCTTGGTCCACGACGGTGGCGAAAGCCTCCATCTCTGTCAGTCGATCCATTCCAAAACCCCAACGGCAGCAAGGGAGGCCTAACGTGTCGCCGGCAATTCAGGCAGGAATGGGGTGATCGCCCGACAATAGTTGGATTTTCTCGCGGATCGTCTCAATGACCGCAACGAGCGCGAGATCTAGGGCCTGAACGAGGCGCCGTCACCCAGATCGTCCAGCATCGCCAGCGCGCCCTGCATGCCGCCGTTGCGATCAAGCCAGTCGCGGGTCCGGCAAGCTGCCAGCAGGTAGAGCCGGCCCGGCAGGACGCCGGTGGTGCGCCGCCATTCAAGCGGCGTGCCGGGGAGCGCGCCGGGCGCGCGCGGGCACGACGTCGGCCTGCCCGAGGCGACGATCGTGGCCATTCCCTCGTTCCACCAGGCGGGCAGGCGCCCGGTCGCGATGGCGATCAGCCCGATCCGGCGGTGGATCTCGATATGCGTCAGTTCGTGGGCCAACACGTCCTCGCTGAAGCCGCGCGGACTGAGCCGCACGAAGCTCCAGCCATAGGCAACGCCCAGCGTGTGGGGCGCCTGCCAGAGGCCGCCGACACGGGCTTCGCACTCTGCGGTGCGGCAGACCAGCACGACGGGCCGCGAATCCCCCTTGCCGAAGACGCGGGCGACGCGGCGCTCGGCGGCCTCCAGCATCATCAGCGTGCGCCGCGTTGCGGCCGGATCGTCCAGATAGATGCCAGGGGCCACTTCGGTGAGGCCCGCGCAGGTCGGGCAGAGGTAGGCCGCAAGCGGGCGTTCCACGAACAGCACGATGGCCAGCGCATAGAGGATGACGATCATCAGCGTGGCGCGCAGCCCGGCCAGGACCATCTCGATGGCCAGGGTGCCGTGCAGGACGCGCATCGGTGCGCCGCCGTCAGAGCCGCGCCGCCAGACGCGCCGCCTGGTCGATGGCGCGCTTGGCGTCAAGCTCGGCGGCCACGTCCGCGCCGCCGATCACATGTGCCGCGATCCCCGCGGCGGAGAGGGCGTCGGCCAGGCCGCGCGCGGGCTCCTGCCCGGCGCAGAGCACGACGGTGTCGGCGTCGACGAGGGTCGGATTGTCGCGGCCTTCGCCGAAGCTGACGTGCAGCCCCTCGGGCCCGATCCGTTCGTAGTTCACGCCGCCGACCATGCGGACGCCCTTCATCTCGAGGCTGGCGCGGTGAATCCAGCCGGTTGTCTTGCCGAGTCGCCGCCCCAGTTTCTCGGCCTTGCGTTGCAGCAGCGTTACCCTGCGCGCGGGCGCTTCCGGGCGCGGCCCCTCGGGGGCCAGGCCGCCAGGGACGCGGGCGGGATCGCCCACGCCCCATTCGCGCCTCCAGAGCTCCAGGTCCTCGGTCGGGCTTTCGCCCTGGTGGACCAGGTATTCCGCCACGTCGAAGCCGATTCCCCCAGCACCGACCACGGCGACCTTGGCGCCGACCGGCGCCTTGCCACGCAGCACGTCGATGTAGGACAGGACGTTGGCACCCTCCTGCCCCGGGATGGCCGGGTCGCGCGGCAGGACGCCGGTCGCCACAATCACCTCGTCATAGTCCCGTAGCGCCTCGACCGTCGCCTCGGTCGACAGGCGGACTTCGACGCCCGTCCGCTCCAGCATCGTGCCGAACCAGGCGACGAGGCCGTTGAATTCTTCCTTGCCGGGGATCACGCGCGCCATGTTGAGCTGGCCTCCGATCTCGGCCGCCTTCTCGAACAGTGTCACCGAATGCCCGCGTTCCGCCGCGACGATGGCCGTCATCATGCCTGCGGGGCCGGCGCCGACGACGCCGATGCGCTTGCGGACCTCGGCCGGCGGGTACGTCAGTTCCGTCTCGTGGCAGGCGCGCGGGTTCACGAGGCACGAGGTCAGCTTGCCCGAGAACGTGTGGTCCAGGCACGCCTGGTTGCAGGCGATGCAGGGCGCGATCTCGGCCGCGCGGCCCTCGGCCGCCTTTCGCACGAAGGCGGCATCGGCGAGGAACGGGCGCGCCATGCTGACCATGTCGGCCTGGCCTTCCGCCAGCACGGCCTCGGCCACCTCGGGCGTGTTGATCCGGTTCGAGGTGATGACCGGGATGCCGACTTCGGGCCTGAGCCGCCCGGTCAGCCAGGTGAAGGCCCG
>JALORM010000188.1 GCA_025458985.1 Paracoccaceae bacterium
ATCGAGGCCTACCTCGGCCGCGGCATGAAGAACAAGGTCAAGGCGGAGGCCGGCGCATGAGCGGGGCTGCGGGCGGCTCGGGCGACAACCCCTGGCAGGACAACCGCGGCAACAAGGACCGCAGCATCACGAAGTCGAGCGTGGCCGGAGGCGAGGGGATGGCGCAGGCGGTCATAGGCGGGGGCGCAGCTGCCGGCGGGCCGCGACTGGAAGGCGACGCCTTCCTGACCGGCGACCAGATGACCGGCGGCTATGGCGCGGCCGACATCCTGCACGCCTGCACCATCGAGGCCCATGCAGGCGAGATCGCGGTCATCGTCGGTCCGAACGGCGCGGGCAAGTCCACCGCGATGAAGGCGATCTTCGGGATGCTGAAGCTGCGGGGCGGCGGCGTGCGGATCGGCGGCGAGGAGATCACCCATCTCAGCCCCCAGGCCCGCGTCGCCAAGGGCATGGCCTTCGTCCCGCAGACCAACAACGTCTTTCCCTCGATGACCGTCGAGGAGAACCTCGAGATGGGCGCCTTCCTGCGGCAGGACGACATCTCGGGCACCATGGCGCAGGTCTACGAGCTGTTTCCCATCCTTAAGGAAAAACGCCGGCAGGCGGCGGGCGAGCTGTCGGGCGGCCAGCGCCAGCAGGTCGCCGTGGGGCGCGCGCTGATGACCCAGCCCAAGGTCCTGATGCTGGACGAGCCGACCGCGGGCGTCAGCCCCATCGTGATGGACGAGCTGTTCGACCGGATCGTCGAGGTCGCGCGCACCGGCATCACCATCCTGATGGTCGAACAGAACGCCCGACAGGCGCTCGAGATCGCCGACAGGGGGTATGTCCTCGTGCAGGGACGCAACGCCTATACCGGAACCGGGGCCGAGCTGCTCGGCAACCCCGAAGTCCGCCGGACCTTCCTGGGGGGCTGAGGCGATGCGCGCTGCACCCAAAATGGCCTGTCCTGCGCCAGCCGCCGGCGCTGCCGGATCGCGCGACCGACGTATGCTATGCCGGAGCCCCTTGCCTGCCGCCGCGCGGATCGCAGCGGTGCTTTGCGCGCTGCTGCTTCTGGCCGGCATCGCGGCCGCCGATGAGGTCCGCAAGGCACCGGACCAGCCTTTCGCCGCCGAGTCGCTGGGGGAGACCGACGAGGCGGGCGTCGAGGTGGAACTGGTGCGCCCCGTGGACGGGCGCTGGTGGTGGTGGCCCATCGCGCCGGGCCTCTACGAGCCACTCATGATCGGCGGTACCCAGACGGTGCTGGAAGAGCCCGGCCCGGAGGACCTCGCGGCGCTCGAGCGCCTCGCCTCCCTGCCCCGGCCCGACACCGGCTATTCCCCCGAATACTGGTGCATCATCTACCACGCGATTGACGCCCAAGGCCGCACCAGGGGCCGCATGGCCTGCATGGAGGACTGAGGTGGACCCGATCAACGCCCTCGTCGCACTTCTGAACTTCGTGGTGATCCCCGCCACCGCCTATGGCGCGCAGCTGGCGCTGGGCGCGCTGGGGGTCACGCTGATCTACGGGATCCTGAGGTTCTCGAACTTCGCGCACGGCGACACGATGGCATTCGGCACCGCGATCACCATCCTCGGCACCTGGGGGCTGCAGTCGGCGGGCGTCTCGCTCGGGCCGCTGCCCACCGCGCTGCTTGCTCTGCCGGTCGGGATTGCGGCCACCGCGCTTCTGGTGCTGGGGACCGACCGGGGCGTCTACCGCTTCTACCGCCGCCAGAAGGCAAGCCCGGTGATCCTGGTCATCGTCTCGATGGGCGTCATGTTCATCATGAACGGCCTTGTCCGCTTCATCATCGGGGTCGACGACATCGGCTTTGCCGACGGCGAGCGGTTCATCATCTCGGCCCGCGGCTTCCGCGAGGCGACCGGCCTCGAAGAGCCGCTGGCGATCCGCACCAGCCAGGTCATCACGCTGGTCACGGCGGCGATCGCGGTGGCGGCGCTGTTCTGGTTTCTCAACCGCACCCGCACCGGAAAGTCGATGCGCGCGTTTTCCGACAACGAGGACCTCGCGCTGCTGTCCGGCATCAACCCCGAGCGCGTCGTTGCCGTCGCCTGGATCATCGCGGCGGCGCTGGCGACCACGGCGGGGGTGCTCTATGGCCTCGACAAGTCGTTCAAGGCCTTCACCTACTTCCAGCTGCTGCTGCCGATCTTCGCCGCCGCCATCGTCGGCGGCCTCGGCAACCCGCTCGGCGCCATCGCCGGTGGCTTCCTGATCGCCTTCGCCGAGGTGCTGGTGACCTATCCGCTGAAGAAGGTGCTGGGCTACCTCGCCCCGGGAGGGTGGGAGCCCGAGGGGCTCGTCCAGCTCTTGTCCACCGACTACAAGTTCGCGGTCTCGTTCGCGATCCTGATCGTCGTCCTGCTGTTCCGGCCCACGGGCCTCTTCAAGGGGCAATCGGTATGACCCGCGGCTTTCCCCCTGCCCTGCTGTTCGCCCTTGTCGCGGGCCTCTTCGTCGCAACCGGCTTCATGCAAAGCTGGAACGTCTCGCTGACGATCCTGAACATGGCGCTGATCTCGGCGATCATGGCGCTGGGCGTGAACATCCAATGGGGCTATGCGGGCCTCTTCAACATCGGGATCATGGGCTTCGTCGCGCTTGGCGGCCTGGCCGCGGTGATCGTCGGCATGCCGCCGGTGGGCGACGCCTGGGCGGCGGGCGGGGTGCGGCTGATCCTGGGCCTGGTCTGCGGCGCGGCGACCATCGCGGGCGCCATGCTCGCCTGGGGCGCGATGGCGCCGGGGCGGCGTCGGACGGTGGCGATGCTGGTCATCCTGCTGGGCGGCTTCGCGCTCTACCGCTTCGTCTTCGACCCCGCCAAGGTCGCGGTCGAGGCGGTCAACCCCGCGAATGCGGGCTACCTCGGCGGGCTCAACCTGCCCGTCATCCTGTCCTGGCCCGTGGGCGGGGTGATCGCGGCGGGCGCGGCCTGGCTGATCGGCAAGACCGCGCTGGGGCTGCGGTCGGATTACCTCGCCATTGCCACGCTCGGCATCGCCGAGATCATCATCGCGGTCCTGAAGAACGAGGACTGGCTGGCGCGCGGCGTGAAGAACGTCATCGGCATCCCCCGCCCCGTGCCTTACGAGGTCGACCTGCAGGCCGACCCCGCCTTCGTCGAACGCGCCGCGTCGCTCGGGACCGATCCCGCGACGCTTTCGTCGATCGCGGTCAAGCTGGCCTATGCGGGGCTCTTCACCGCGGTCCTGCTTCTGATCCTGCTGGCCGCACAGCTGGCGCTGAAGTCGCCCTGGGGCCGGATGATGCGCGCGATCCGCGACAACGAGGTCGCGGCCGAGGCGATGGGCAAGGACGTCACCCGGCGCCACCTGCAGGTCTTCGTCCTTGGCTCGGCCGTCTGCGGCGTGGCGGGCG
This sequence comes from Paracoccaceae bacterium, assembly GCA_025458985.1. Taxonomy (GTDB): domain Bacteria; phylum Pseudomonadota; class Alphaproteobacteria; order Rhodobacterales; family Rhodobacteraceae; genus JALORM01. The sequence goes on from JALORM010000188.1 coordinate 3,395, forward strand.
CGATGATGACGACGCTCGACAGCCAGCTGACGCCGGGCGCCTACCAGCCGCTGCGCTTCACCTTCCTCGTATGGGTGATGGTGATCGTCGGCGGGTCGGGCAACAACTGGGGCGCGGTCCTCGGCGGGTTCCTGATCTACTGGCTCTGGGCGATGGCCGAGCCGATGGGCCTTTGGCTGAAAAGCGGCATCGTCTCGACCCTGCCCGAAGGCTCGTGGCTGGCCGCCCATCTGGAGGACGCGGCCGCCCACATGCGGCTTCTGACCATGGGCATCGTGCTCTTGCTGGTGCTGCGGTTCAGCCCGCGCGGGCTGATCCCGGAACGCTAGCGCCCGACCCTATCGCATAGGCGACACGGCATGTCGCATCCGGGCATGCCGCTGTCCCGGCGCCCGGAAAGGGTGAGGGCACCCATGCGAAAGGTGCCCAGATGAAATCCCATGCCCAGGTCGTCGTGATCGGCGGCGGCGTCGTCGGCTGTTCGGTGCTCTACCACCTGACGAAGTACGGCTGGTCGGACGTGCTGCTGATCGAGCGGTCCGAGCTGACCAGCGGCAGCACCTGGCATGCCGCGGGCGGGTTCCACACGCTCAACGGCGACACCAACATGGCCGCGCTGCAAGGCTACACGATCGGTCTCTACAAGGAACTGGAGAAGATCACCGGCATGTCCTGCGGCCTGCATCATGTGGGGGGCATCACGCTGGCCGACAACCGCGACCGGTTCGAGATGCTGGTCGCCGAACGCGCCAAGCACCGCTACATGGGTCTGCACACCGAGATCCTGACGCCGGCCGAAGTCGAGAAGATGACCGACGGCCTGGTGAACGTCGAGGGCGTCGTCGGCGCGCTCTACGATCCGCTTGACGGGCACCTCGATCCCTCGGGCACCACCCATGCCTATGCCAAGGCCGCCCGCATGGGCGGCGCCGAGATCGTGCTGCACAACCGGGTGCTGGCGACCACCCCGCGCCCCGACGGCACCTGGGACGTGGTGACCGAAAAGGGCACTGTCCATGCCGAGCATGTGGTGAACGCCGGCGGCCTCTGGGCGCGCGAGGTCGGCGCGATGGCCGGCGTCTACCTGCCGCTGCTGCCGATGGCGCACCAGTACCTGGTGACCGACGACGTGCCAAAGATCGTCGAGATCCTGGCCGAGGGGCGCGAGTTTCCGCACGTCATCGACCCCGGCGGGGAAAGCTACCTGCGTCAGGAAGGCCGGGGGTTCTGCATCGGCTTCTACGAAAAGCCCTGCGAGCCCTGGGCGGTGGATGGCACGCCCTGGACCTTTGGGCACGAACTGCTGCCCGATCAGCTCGACAAGATCGAGGACAGCGTCGCCTTCGCCTACCGCCGCTTCCCGATCCTCGAGACGGCGGGCGTGAAGCGCGTGATCCACGGCCCCTTCACCTTCGCCCCCGA
>JALORM010000189.1 GCA_025458985.1 Paracoccaceae bacterium
TGCTGCTCGCGGGTCTGGAGGCTGAGGCGGTAGGCCTTGTTGCCGCGGGCGTCGACGCTGACGCCGACGATGCGGCCGGGCATCTGGCGCTTCATCTCGTCGCGGCAGGACATGAAGGCGGCATGCGGCCCGCCGAAGCCCATCGGCACGCCGAAGCGCTGGGCCGAGCCGATGGCGATGTCGGCGCCCATCGCGCCCGGCTCCTTCAGAAGCGTGAGCGCCAGCAGATCGCAGGCCATGACCGCGACCGCGCCCGCCGCGTGCAGCGCCGCGATCTCGGGGCTGAAGTCGCGCACATGGCCGTAGGTCCCGGGGTACTGGAAGATCGCGCCGAAGACGCTGCCCGCCTCGATCTTTTCGGGCGCTCCGACGATCACCTCGATCCCGAGCGGCGCGGCGCGGGTCTCGATCACCGCGATGGTCTGGGGGTGGCAGTCGCGGTCGACGAAGAAGGCCGTGGCCTTCGACTTCGCCACCCGCTGTGCCATCGTCATCGCTTCGGCCGCCGCCGTCGCCTCGTCCAGAAGCGAGGCGTTGGCGACCGGCAGGCCGGTCAGGTCAGCCACCATCGTCTGGAAGTTCAGAAGCGCCTCGAGCCGACCTTGCGCGATCTCGGGCTGATAGGGCGTGTAGGCCGTGTACCAGGCCGGGTTTTCCAGGATGTTGCGCTGGATCGCGGGCGGCGTGACCGTGCCGTAGTAGCCCTGTCCGATCAGCGAGGTCATGACCCGGTTCTTCGCGGCGACCTTGCGCATCCGGCCCAGCAGTTCCTGTTCCGACATCGGTGGCCAGGCCAGCGGCTTGGCCTGCCGGATGCTGCGCGGCACGGTTGCGTCGATCAGCGCGTCGAGGCTGTCCACCCCCAGCACGTCCAGCATGGCGGCCATCTCCTCTGGAGAGGGGCCGATGTGGCGACGGTTGGCGAAGTCGTCGGGGTTGTAGTCGCTCGGGGTGAAGGTCATGGCTCGGGCTTTCAGGCGCTGCGGGGGTGGCGAGGGGCGAAGACTTTTCGAAAAGTCTTCGCAAGGATCGTCGACGATCCTTGCTGGGGCTGCGGCGTCATCGGGGCGCCCTCATCCGATCATCGCCTGGTAGGCGGCTTCGTCCATGTAGCCGTCGACATCGGCCATGTTCGCGGGGCGCATCTTGAAGAACCAGGCCCCGCCCATCGCGTCCTCGTTCACGAGCGCGGGGTTGTCGGTCAGCGCAGGGTTGACCTCGACGATCTCGCCGTCCAGCGGGGCCAGGATGTCGGACGCGGCCTTGACGCTTTCGATCACCACGACCTCGTCGCCCTTCGACACGCTGCGCCCGGCCTCGGGCAGCTCGACGAAGACGATGTCGCCGAGCTGCTCGGCGGCGTGGGTGGTGATGCCCACGGTGACGATGTCGCCCTCGGGGCGCAGCCACTCGTGTTCCTCGGTGAATTTCATCGCAAGGTCCCTCTCAGCGCTTGTAGGTGTTGGGTCGGAATGGAAGCTCGGCCACCGCCGCGGGCAGGCGCTTGCCGCGCACCTCGCCCCAGAGGCGGGTGCCGGGTGCGGCCAGGGCGGCGGCGACGTAGCCCATGGCGATGGGGCGGTCGACCGAAGGGCCGAAGCCGCCCGAGGTGACGCGGCCCACCGGCTCGCCCCCTTCTTCGGCGGCGAAGAGCAGCGTCTCGCCCCGCATCGGCGCCCGGCCCTCGGGCAGCAGGCCGACGCGGCGCCGCGCCGGGCCGTCTGCCAGGTCCCGCAGGATGCGCGGCGCGCCGGGAAAGCCGCCCTCGCGCGCGCCGCCCGCGCGGCGGGCCTTCTGGATCGCCCAGGCGAGGTCGGCCTCGACGGGCGTCGTCGTTGTGTCGATGTCCGCGCCGTAGAGGCACAGGCCCGCCTCGAGCCGGAGCGAGTCGCGTGCGCCAAGCCCGATCGCCTCGACCTCGGGCCGCGCGAGCAGCACGCCCGCCAGGCCCACCGCCTTGTCCGCCGGCACCGAGATCTCGTAGCCGTCCTCGCCGGTGTAGCCCGAGCGGGACACCCACAGTTCGGCGCCGCCCACATGGAAGATGCCCACGTCCATGAACCGCATCGTCGCCGCGCCGTGGGCGATGCCCCCCAGCACCACCTCGGCCGCCGGCCCCTGCAGCGCCAGCAGCGCGCGGTCGGCGATCACCTCGATCTCGCAGGCGTCCGACAGGTGCGCGCGCATGTGGGCGATGTCGTGCTCGGCCCGGGCGGCATTGACCACGACGAAGAGGTGATCGCCCCGGTTCGCGACCATCAGGTCATCGAGGATGCCGCCCGCCGCGTCGGTGAACATCGCATAGCGCTGGCGCCCCTCCTTCAGGCCCAGCAGGTCGACCGGCACCAGCCGCTCCAGCGCGGCGGCGGCGTCCTCGACCCGGCCCGAGCGCGGGCGCAGGATCACCTGCCCCATGTGGCTTACGTCGAAGAGCCCGGCAGCGGCACGGGTGTGCAGATGCTCCTTCATCACGCCAAGGCCGTACTGCACCGGCATCTCCCAGCCGGCGAAGGGCACCATCTTCGCGCCCAGGCGCAGGTGCAGGCCGTGAAGCGGCGTGCGCTTCAGGGCGGTCGTGATCGGTTCGGCCATCTGGCGCCCCCTGCTTTGCGTCGGCTGCACAGGCAGGCCGAGCATCGTCCAGACGGGTCCGGCCCGCCACCCGATGCCCCCTCTGTCCTTCCGCCTGAGATCGTTATCCCTTCGGCGCCCCGGACGCTGTCCGGGGTCTCTCCAGAGTCCGTCTGCCCGCTCGGTCCTTCTGCCTGAGAGTTTACCGGGGCGGTTGCTCCTTCGGCACCGGAGGCGCGGCTCCGGCTTCTCCCTTGCAGGCGCCCAAGGCCTAGCCCAAGCGCCTGCCGCCGGCAAGCCCCCCGAGCGTCCGGCGCCGCGATCCTTCTGGCGAAGGATCGGGGTCCCGGCCGCGCCGGAGGCGCGCGATCCTTCGCCAGAAGGATCGTGTCAGCCGATGCGCGGGCGGGTCTGCAGCAGCGGCATGACCTCGGCCATTTCCGGCCCCCGCTCGCGCCCCGTGACCGCCAGCCGCAGCGGCATGAAGAGGCCCCTGCCCTTGCGGCCCGTGGCGGCCTTCACGGCCTCGGTCCAGGTGGCCCAGGTTGTCTCGTCGTAGGGCGGCTCGGGCAGCAGCGCGAAGGCGGCCTCAAGGAACTCCCGGTCCTCCGCCGCGATCTCGGGCGCGGCGCCGTCGCGGAAGACGGCCCACCAGGCCGCGATGTCGTCGCGGGTGCGCAGGTTCTCGCGCACCGTCGCCCAAAACCGCGGGGCCAGCGCCTCGGGCACGCCCGCGGCCAGCACCCGGTCGCGCACCTCCTCGAACGGCGTCGCCGCGATCACCCGGCCGGTCAGCGGCCACAGGTCCTCGCGGTCGAACTTCGTGGGCGCCGCGCCGAAGCTGCGGACATCGAAGCCCGCGACGATCTCGTCGAGGCCCATGCGCAGCTCCACCGGCTCGGACGAGCCGAGCCGCGCCATCAAGGACAGGATCGCCATCGGCTCCACCCCCTCGCGGCGCAGGTCGCGCAAGGACAGCGTGCCGAGGCGCTTGGAAAGCGCCTCGCCCTGCGGGCCGGTCAGAAGCGAGTGGTGCGCAAAGCGCGGCGGGCGGGCGCCCAGCGCCTCGATGATCTGGATCTGGGTCGCGGTGTTGGTGACGTGGTCGGCCCCGCGCACGATGTCGGTGATGCCGAAGTCCACGTCGTCCACCACCGAGGCGAAGGTGTAGAGGACCTGCCCGTCGGCCTTGATCAGCACCGGGTCGGACACGCTCGCCGCATCGATCGACAGCGGCCCGAGGATGCCGTCCTCCCACTCGATCCGCGTCTGGTCGAGCAGAAAGCGCCAGTAGCCCTGCCGCCCTTCGGCCCGCAGCCGGTCCTTCTCGGCATGGCCGAGCTTCAGCCCGGCGCGGTCGTAGACCGGCGGCAGGCCCATGTTCAGCTGCTTCTTGCGCTTGAGATCCAACTCGACCGGCGTCTCGAACACCTCGTAGACGCGGTCCTTGCCCTTCAGCTCCTCCGCCGCCTCGGCGTAGCGGGCCAGCCGGTCGGACTGCCTCTCGAAGCGGTCCCAGGTCAGGCCGAGCCAGGTCAGGTCCTCCTGGATCGCCTCGGCATATTCGGGTTTCGACCGTTCGGCGTCGGTGTCGTCCAGCCGCAGGATGAATGTGCCCCCTGCCTTGCGCGCGATCGCCCAGTTGAACAGCGCCGCGCGCAGGTTGCCGATGTGCAGGAAGCCCGTGGGCGAGGGCGCGAAGCGGGTGACGGTCATGGACGGGGCTCCTCGAGACGCCGCCCCTCTTCCACAGCGGGCGGGTTTTGTCCATATCGGGGGCATGAGCGCCGATGCCGCCGCCCTTCTGCCCCCCGACCTCGCCGCCTTCGAGGCCCTGGCCGAGGCCGCGCGCGAGGCCCTGCCCGAACCCTACCGCGCGGCCGCCCGGGCGGTGGTCCTGCGGGTCGAGGACTTCGCCCCCGACCACCTGCTGGACGAGATGGAGATCGAGGACGCCTTCGATCTGACCGGCCTCTATGACGGCATTCCGCTGACCGAGAAGTCGGTGATGGACCAGCCGCAGGGGCCTGATACGATCTGGCTTTTCCGCCGGCCGATCCTGGACGAATGGGCGGAACGCGGCGCCGAGCCGCTGGGCAGCCTGGTGTCGCACATCCTGGTCCATGAACTCGCGCACCATTTCGGCTGGAGCGATGAGGACATCGCCCGCATCGACCCGTGGTGGGAATAGCGCACAGCCTCTGTGCGGGGGCGCAGCCTGAGCGGATGGACCCTTAG
>JALORM010000190.1 GCA_025458985.1 Paracoccaceae bacterium
CTGGGCGTGCAGGTGCTGTTCGGCGGCTCGCTGCTGTCGGTGATGCTGGCGCCGGTCCTGTGGTCGTACTGGCTGCTGGCGCTCGGTCTGCCGCATCCGCTGCGCGGCAGCCTGTCGCAGCCTGCCGCACTGGCGATCAGCCTGTTCTTCTTCGCGTCCTACCTGCTGAACCTTGCGGTGATGCTGGTGGGCTGCTGGCGGCCCGAGCACTGGCACCTCGCGCGCTGGACGCTGACGGTCGACCTCTACTTTCCGCTGGCCACGATCGCCGCCGGCAAGGCCCTGGTAGAGATGGTGGCCCGGCCGTTCTACTGGGACAAGACCGCCCACGGGATCGAGGACGCGCCAGCGCCGGACCCGTCGGCCACCGCGATCCGCATCGCCCCGCAGCCGCATGTCGTGCACCGGCCGGCGCTGGCGGACCCGATCGGGGGCTGACCGCCGAGGCCGCCGCGCCCTGCGGGCTCGGCCCGGCGCCCTGGGTCTGCGGGCAACACCTGACGGGCCCCGCTGCGCCCGAAGACCCCTACCCTAACCGCGGGCGGCCATGGCCCGCGCATCCTGCTTGAGCCGCGTCTCGTAGGCCTTGGAGATATGCGCCCTGAGCGCCTCGTAGGCGCGCTGGCCGTCGCGGGCGGCGATGGCGCCGACGATGGCCTCGTGCTCGGCAAGCGCCCGTTCGCCCCGGCCTTCCGCCGCCAGCGAGGTCGTCGCCAGAAGCGCCATGTGGCGGTGCACGAGATCCAGTTGCTGCACCAGGAAGCGGTTGTGCGAGGCCAGGTGGATCTGCTTGTGGAACCGCCGGTTCGCCCGGGAAAGGGCCACGGGGTCGCCCAGCAGGGCGCGGTCGTCCTCGACCATGTCGTGCAGGACGCTGATCTCCTCGGCGGTCGCGTGCTGGGCCGCGAGCCGCGCGGCAAGGCCCTCGAGCTCGGTGCGGACGGCATAAAGCTCGGCCAGCGCGTTGTGGTCCAGCGACGAGACGATCAGGCTCCGGCCCACGCGCGACAGCATCGACTGCGTCTCGAGCCGCTGCAGGGCCTCGCGCACCGGCGTCCGGCTGACCCCGAACCGCTCGGCCAGCTCGCTTTCGATCAGCTGGTCGCCGGGCCGGTAGACGCCGCCGTCGATGGCTTCGAGGATCAGCGCATAGGCGTCCCTCTGTCCGTGTCGTGGATCGGTCATGGCCTGACTCCGCCGCATCGCGGCGCGGACCCTATCGCGCGCCCGCGCGCCGGCGCAAGCGCCCCTGTTGCCCCGTTGCCGGGTATCGCGGCGCAGGCTAGGGTCCGGCCCATGTCGCGCGCCGCCTCTGCCCCCGATTTCGGCCATGTCGAACACTGGGTGTTCGACCTTGACAACACGCTCTATCCGCCGGAGGCGCGGCTTTTCGACCAGATCGAAGTCCGCATGACAGCCTGGGTGATGCAGGCGCTGGGCGTCCTGCGCGACGAGGCGGACCGGCTCAGGCAGCACTACTGGGAGGTCTACGGGACCACGCTGGCCGGGCTGATGGCCGAACACGGCGTGGACCCGGGGCCCTACCTGACCGAGGTGCACGACATCTCGTTCGATGCGCTCGTGCCCGACCCGGCGCTGCGCGCCGCCATCGCCCGCCTGCCGGGGCGCAAGCTTGTCTACACCAATGCCTGCACGCCCTACGCCGAGCGGGTGCTGGAGGCTCGGGGCCTGTCGGGGCTGTTCGACGGCGTCTTCGGCGTGGAACACGCGGGCTTCCGCCCCAAGCCCGAGCGCGCGGCCTTCGAGGCGGTCTTTGCCCAGGGCGGCGTCATGCCCGAACGCGCGGCGATGTTCGAGGACGACGCCCGCAACCTGGCCGCGCCGCATGCGATGGGGATGCGCACGGTACACGTCGCCCCTGCGCCTGCCCCCGCGCCGCATATCCACCACCACACCGACGACCTGGCGGACTTCGTGGCACGCCTGACCGGCTGAGACGCCGCGCCGCAGTGCAGCGGCGCGGCACAGGCTGTAGGTCCGGCGCACCTTTCCTCCGCGAACAGGAGCGCCGCATGGCCGACATCGCACAGGCCCCCTACGGGGCGCCGTTCCGGGCGCGCTGGTATCACCGCATCCCCGTTCTGGGCGCCTTCGCCCGTGACCTCGACCGGGATTTCGAGGGCAACGTCTGGTACCTGCTGCTGACCCTGGTCAGTCTGGCCGGCATCGCTGTCCTGCAGTTCGGTCTGCCCGCGCTGGGGCTGATCGCGCTGGCCTTCGTACCGGTGATGTTCGCGATCCTCATCATCCTGACGCTGGGCTGATCCGCGACGCCGTGACGCTTGCCGGGCGCCGCCGCGGGGCCTAGGTCCGGTGCAGGCGGAGGCGAAGCGATGCGGGCAGAGCGGGTCGACGTGATCGTGTCGGGCGGCGGTGTCGCCGGGCTGGCGGCGGCGGCTGCCTTCGGGGCTGCGGGCTTTGCGGTCGTCTGCGTCGATCCCGCCCCTCCGGTGACCGAGCGCGACGCCGCCGGCGCGGACCTGCGGACCACCGCGATCCTGCAGCCCGGGCGCAGGGTCCTCGAAGCGGCGGGCCTCTGGGAGCGCCTTGCGCCTCATGCGATGCCGCTTCAGGTGATGCGGATCGTCGATGCCGGCGGCCCCGAGCCCGAGCCGCGCCTGACCCGCGATTTCGACGCCGCCGACATCTCGGACGCGCCCTTCGGATGGAACCTGCCCAACTGGCTGCTCAGGCGCGAGATGGTCGGGCACCTTGCCGGCCTGCCCGGCGTGAGCTTCCGGCCTGGTACCGCAACCGCGGGCGTGGTCGCGCGCGACGCCGAGGCGCTGGTCCGCCTGTCGGATGGCGGGGCGGTCGCCGCCCGTCTGCTTGTCGCCGCCGACGGCCGCGGGTCGCCGGTGCGCGAGGCGCTGGGGATCGGCGTCAGGACGCTGCGCTACGGGCAGAAGGCGCTGGCCTTCGCGGTAACCCACCCCATCCCGCACCAGAACGTGTCGATCGAGGTGCACCGGTCCGGCGGGCCGTTCACCCTGGTCCCGTTGCCCGACTGGCAGGGCAGGCCGTCCTCGGCCGTGGTCTGGATGGAGCGTGGGCCGGAAGCCCGGCGCCTTGCTGCCCTGCCTGTCCCGGAGTTCGAGGCCGAGATGTCGGCCCGCTCGGGCCATGTGCTCGGGCCGCTGACGCTCGCCTCGCGGATCACCGTCTGGCCGATCATCAGCCAGATCGCCGAGCGGTTCCGCGGCCCCCGCACCGCGCTGATGGCCGAGGCGGCACATGTCGTCCCGCCGATCGGGGCACAGGGGCTGAACATGAGCCTTGCCGACCTTGCCGTGCTGGTCGACCTTGCGATGGCCGACCGGACGGCGCTGGGAAGCCCGGCGATGCTGGCGGCCTACGAACGGCGGCGCTGGGCCGAGGTGAACGCCCGCATCCTTGGCGTCGATGCCCTGAACCGTGCGTCCATGGTGGGCGCGCCGGGCCTGCGCGACCTGCGCGCCCGGGCACTCGAGATGCTTTACGGCGCGGCGCCGGTCCGGCGGGCGATGATGCGCGCAGGTCTCGGCGCCGCGCCATCCGCTCCAGCCGGGCCGGACCCCGCCGCGCCCTGACCGCCGGTCAGTTCCAGCACGAGACGAGCACCGTCATGTCCATCGCCGCGGCCGTCAGGTCCTCGGGCGCCTGCGCGCCCGCGGCTTCTGCCAGCGTCTGTGACAGCACCCCCTGCGCGGCCAGGAATGCCGCGGCCACCTCGGACGTGGCGGCGAAGCGGACGCCGGGGGGAAGCACGCGGCCGCCGGTGCCCTCGGGCAACAGAACCCCGGCCACCCGCCCTGACGGGTCGAAGACCGGCCCGCCGGCCTCGCCGGGTTCGGTCTGGGCCGAGATCCGCAGGACACCCGCCTCGCCGTCGAGGCCGCCGAGGTCCTCGACCGCGCCGAAGGTCAGCGTCGCCGCCGGCAGCGCCGGGCCGAAGGGGAAACCCGCCACCGCCGCCTCGGCGCCGATGCGGGGCGCGGCGGGGGCCAGTTCCGCCACCCGCCGGGGCGCAAGCGCGTCGCGCGGCCGCAGCAGGGCCAGCCCCGAAGCCGCGTCCACTGCCGCGACGCCTGCCTCGTAGCGGTCGTCGAGGGTGATCCGGGCGCAGCCGTCGACCGCCTCGGCCACCGTGAGCACCGCGCCGGTCCGGTCGACATAGACGCCCGACCGGGTGCGGGCTGGTTGCCGCACCTCGAGCCCCGACAGAAGGTCGCGCGACTGCGAGGCCGCCTGCGCGCCCAGCGTCGGGTCAAGCGCCGGACCGATCGAGGTCAGGCTCCGGCGCATGATCTCGATGGCGCGGGCCATGCGGTCGGCCTTTTCGGGCGGGTAGACGATGGTGAAGCCCTTGATCATCCCGTCGCGCAGGCGCGCGTAGGTGTGGCTGTGGATGTCAGGCCCCTGACCGGTCAGGGTGAAGCTGTCGCCCTGGCGCTCGCGGAAGCCGTCGAGCGGCACGATCTCGAGCGTCTGCATCGCGTCGTAGAGCCCGTCGAGCGCGCTTTGCGAGCCGTCCTGGCTGATCAGCAGGATCTGGATACCCGATCCGTCCTTCTCGCCGTAGCGGACGAAGGGCGGGGCGTAGTCCTCGAACTGCACGAACGCGGCCGGCATCTCGATCTCGATGCCCGCGCGGGTCTCGACCACCCGGCCCAGGCCCAGCGCAGCCAGCTCGTCGCGATACTCGCCCGCAAGCTGTTCACGCTGGCGCGTGGTGAGGATGCC
>JALORM010000191.1 GCA_025458985.1 Paracoccaceae bacterium
TCGCGGTATGGCCACTCGTCGTCGCGGTCGAAACCGCTGTAGCCCCCGCCATAGCCGCCGCCCGAGCGGCCGCCTTGCCGGTCGGGGTACGAATGCTGGCCCGAGTATTGGTCCGCATACTCACCGTGCTGCTGGCTGCCGCGGTCGTCGTCGTCCCATCCGCCGCGACCGTAACCGCGGTAGTCCTCTCCGCCGCGCTGGCCGTAACCGCCCATCCGGCTGCGCTCGTCGCGGCCGCGCTCGCGGCGCCCTGACCTGTCGCCCGACCTGTCGCCTGATCTGTCGTCGTCGCGCTGTTCGCGCCAGTTGCGCTGGTTCATCGTGATCTCCCGTTCACGGGGCCCCCTTTGGGGACCGGTGCTTCCAAAGACCGAATGAACCGGGGGCGGGCACCATTGTTCCGCAGGCTGCGCGCGAGTTCCAGAAGATGCTCGGGCGTCTCGGCCGCTTCCAGCTCGCGCAGGCGCAGCCGGAGCTCGGACGTCAGGTCGGGAAACGACCCGCCGGCCTTGCCATGGTCTTTCACGTCCATGTGGCGCCTCCCCAGGCTGTTTGCCATGGAAGTACGTACACCGAAGTGAACGGATCATGAATTGCGGGTCACAAGTCGGCGATCTTGCGGCAGGGCAGGGCGGCAATCGTGCAACAGGCCCTCGCCCGCGGCGCGCGTCGGTCGCCTTCAGCTGCCCTTGTCGGCCTTCTTGCCGCCCTTCTTCTCGGGCTTGCCCTTGCGCGGCGTCGAGGCCAGCTCGTCGAGCTGCCGTTCGGACATCGACTCGTACATCGCCCGCGAGGCGCCCTTCAGGTCGCCCACCTTGCTGTCGCCGCGCTTGGCGGAAAGGGCGGCGCCTGCCGCCTTCTGCTGCGCCTTGGATTTCGCCGGCATCGGCCGTGCCTCCCCTGCGGTTGCGGCAGTCCAGGCGGACTGCCCGGCAGGAAACAACCGGTGGCGCAAAAGGTTTCGCCGTAGCGGCCTGGTGCGCCGGCTGCCGGAACATTCCGGAACGCAGGCGGTTCGCAAGGGCACATGTCCCCCCAGCACGTCGCCCCCAAGGAGGATCACGCAATGGGTACCTGCGCCACCTGCGGCAACGACTATGACAAGAGCTTCGAGGTCACGAAGGACGGCCGGACGCTGACCTTCGACAGCTTCGAATGCGCCATCCAGAGCCTCGCGCCCGTCTGCGCGCATTGCGGTTGCCGGATCATCGGGCACGGCATGGAGGCCGGCGGCACGTTCTACTGTTGCGACCACTGCGCCTCGCAATCGGGAATCGAGGGCCTGAGCGACCGCGTCTGACCGCGCCGGTCCGGCGCGTGGCGCCGCGGCCCCGCCAAGCCCGGCACGCGCGGAACCGATCGGCCCCGGCGGCGTTGACCGGCACCCTTTATCAGCACCGTACCGGCGAAGATGAACGACCCTCAGCGCCCGCGCGTCCCCGGGCTCGTCTACTATCCCGACAGCGGGCCGGGCATCACCCGCAAACGCTGCGGCCGCGGCTTCGCCTATTACGCTCCCGATGGCACCCGCATCGCCGACCCCGCCGAGCGCGCGCGCATCCACGCCATCGCGGTGCCCCCGGCCTACGAGCGGGTCTGGATCACGCCCCATGCCAACGGCCACCTTCAGGCCACGGGGCACGATGCGCGCGGCCGCAAGCAGTACCGCTACCACGAACACTGGGCCGACTACCGGGCTTCGGTGAAGTACCACCAGCTTGCTGCCTTCGGCAGGTCGCTGCCGCGGCTCCGCGCCCGGATCGCCCGCAGTCTCAGGGCCGAGCCGGGTTCGGTCGAGCTTGCGCTCGGGGCGGTTCTGGCGCTGATCGACCGGGCTGCGATCCGGATCGGCAACCGCACCTACCTCCGCGCCAACGGCAGCTTCGGGGCGACCACGCTTCTCGGCCGGCACGTGCGCCTTTCCGACAATAGGGTAACGATCTCGTTCCCGGGCAAGGGCGGCGCGAGGGTGCGCCGCCACCTGACCGGCCGGGCGCTGCAACGCGCGATGAGCCGCATCCACGATTTGCCGGGCGCGACCTTCGCCACCTGGCTTGGCGAGGACGGCGAGCCGCGGGCGATCCGGTCGGACCAGGTCAACGCCGCCATTGCCGAGGTCTGCGGCGAGGGGCATTCGGCCAAGACCTTCCGCACCTGGAACGGCACGCACGCGGCCTTCCAGGTCGCGCTGGAAGAGGGCGCGCTTTCGGTCGCCGACATGGCAAAGGCCGCAGCCGCGCGGCTCGACAACACCCCCGCCGTGGCGCGCGCAAGCTATATCCATCCCGCCGTGCTCGCGCTGGCGGGGATAGAGGCGGGAGAACGGTTGCGGCGACTGGATGGGCATCCGGGGCCGCAGCTCACCGGGCTGCGCGCGGGCGAGGCGGCGCTGATCGGGTTCCTCGAAGGCTGAGGTGCGCGCGCAGGCGCGATGTCGGCGGGAACCTCCGGCCAGCCGGCCTGTTACCACGGTGCCCGGAGCCGCGTCGGGGCCCGACGGCCGCGCCCGCGCCGGCCGCCCACGTCGATGGAGGACCCAATGAACAGCATCATCTACATTGTCGGACTTGTCGTTGTCGTCATCGCGGTCCTGTCGTTGATCGGACTTGCCTGACGACTCCGGCGCGCCCCCTCAGGGCGACCCGCCGCCCCGGCGCGCGCTATGGACAGAAGGGCCTACCGGGCCGCTCGGCGGGGCCCGTCCGCATCTGCCAGCTCGGCAAGCCAGTCATGCACCTCGTCAACGTCGGCGAGGACATGGCGGGCGAGTGTCGGGCCCTGGGGCCGCACGCGGACCGACACGCCGTCGTTGCGGTTGACCCAGTCGAAGCCGCTTTCGTCGGCGGTGTCGTCGCCGAGAAACACCGGGACTCGACCGGCAAAGGGGGGCCGTTCCATGAACCACGCAAGCGCCGCGGCCTTCGTGGCGCTTTCGGGCAGAAGCTCGACCCCGGCGTGGCCCTCGAGCATGCGGTAACCTTCGGGCAGGTCCGCCAGCGCCTCGCGGCAGGCCTGCACGACCTCGGGGAGCGCCTCGGGCTCGGCACGGCTGTGGATGGCCAGGACCGGGCCCTTGTCCTCGAAGTAGACGCCCGTGCGGTGCGCCAGGCGCGCAGCAAGCGCGGCGAAGACCGGGCGCACGCGCGCGGCTTCGTCCTTGCCGTCCTCGCGCACGGTGCCCAGAACCCTTTCGACCCCGAACGTCGCGGCTGCCGCCAGACCGAGCCCGGCGAACAGCCTGTCGACCATGGCGAGGTTCCGGCCCGTGACGAACGCCACAGCGCCGTCAAGCCGCCGGTCGAGCGCGCCCAGGATCTCGGGCAGGCCGGGCGCCACCCGGACGCCGTCGGGATGCGGCGCGTGTTCGACGAGGGTCCCGTCGATGTCGAGAAACAGCGCCGCGGCGCCGGGCTCAGGAACGGGCGGACGGCGCATCCGACACCTCCTTGGCAGCAGGGTCCGCCCCAGCACGCTGCGTCGACAGCAGGCGCGGCCTGTCCGGCACGGCGCCGGCGCGCTGCTTGAGGCGGTTGCGGCCGCGGACCTGCGCGGCATCCTCCAGCAGCTTGCCCGCCCAGCGATAGATGTTGCGTGTGCGCACCGTCTCGCGCATGCGGCGCATCCTTTCGGCCTGCTCGGCCGGGGGCATGTCGAGCGCGGCCTTCATCGCCTCGGCCATCCCGGCGGCGTCGAAGGGGTTGATGCGCAGCGCCTCGGGCAGTTCATGGATCGCCCCGGCAAAGCGCGACAGGATCAGGACGCCGTCCTCGTTGCGCCGCTGGGCGACGAACTCCTTCGCCACCAGGTTCATCCCGTCGTGCAGGCTGGGCACGACGCAGACATCGGCCTCGCGGTAGCACTGGCCGAGTTCGGCACGGTCGGCATGCCGGTCGACGAACAGGATCGGCCGGTACTCGTCGGACCCGAAGCGGGCGTTGATTGCCGCGACGAGCCGCAGGCATTCCCGGTGCAGCGACCGATAGGCCGAGACCTCGCCCCGGCTGGGGGCGGCGACGTGGTAGAGGTGTACCTTTCCCTGCAGCTCGGGATGACGGTCGAGCAGCATCTCGAAGGCCTGGAGGATCTCGGGGATCCCCTTGGTGTAGTCGAGCCGCCCCACCGCCAGGATCAGCCGCGCATCGGGCTGCATCGGAAAGGCCGCACGGATGCTTTCCTCGGGGGCGCGATCCCGGTCTGCCCCGTCGGGCCACTCGATCGAGATCGGGTAGGTCCTGACGCGGGATTCCTCCCCGCCATAAAGCACCGACCAGTCTTCGCGGTTGATCCGGCTTTCCAGCGTGCGCTCGACGCATTCGGCGAAGTTGATGCGGAACAGCGGCACCTGGAAGCCGATCAGATCGGCGCCGAGCATGCCGTCGAGCAGTTCTGCGGCATAGGGACAGATGCCGAACACCTCGGCGTTGGGCCAGGGGATGTGCCAGAAGCTGGCAATGGTGGCATTCGGAAGCCGGTCACGGATCATCCGGGGCAACAGCGCGAAGTGATAATCCTGCACGATGACCAGGGGCGCGTCGCTGCGGGCTTCCTGCACGACGGCATCGGCGAACCGTTCGTTCACGGTGCGATAGTGGAACCAGTCCTCCTCGCGGAACACCGGGCGGACGTAGGCGTTGTGGCAGAGCGGCCAGAGACTTTCGTTGGCGAAGCCAAGATAGTACCCTCGTACCTCCTCGGGGCTGAGCCAGACCCTTCGCAGCGTGTAGCTGGGGTTGACCGGCGGAAGGGCGATGCGGTCGCCGTCGTCGACCGTCTCGCGGTCGGCCGAGCCGCTGCCATGGGCGATCCAGGTGCCGCCACACCCGCGCGCGATGGGCTCCAGCGCCGAGACCAGCCCTCCGGCCGGGACCGCGCAGGTGATGCCGCTCCGGCCGGCCGAATGGACGTAGGGCTCGCGGTTCGACACCAGGATCACGTCCGCGCCGGCGAGTTCGCCGTCGATCAGGGCGCGCAGCCGCGCCACGGTCCAGTCGCTGGGATCGGCGGGCTGCGGAGTGCCCAGCGCGCGGCCTAGGCGCAGGCCGCTTGCAGCGGCCGCGGCGGCG
>JALORM010000192.1 GCA_025458985.1 Paracoccaceae bacterium
CCCCATGACCCGCTCCCTCCTCTTCGTCACCGGCACCCGGGCCGACTTCGGCAAGCTCGAACCGCTCGCCGTTGCCTGCCGCGACGCGGGCTTCCGCGTGGGGTTCTGGGTGACGGGGATGCACATGCAGGATCGCTACGGGCTGACCAAGATCGAGGTGCACCGGACCGAAGGGGTCGAGGTCTTCGAATACCTCAACCAGCGCGCGGGCGACCCGCAGGACATGATCCTCGCCAAGACCGTGCTGGGGTTCTCGGACTTCCTTGCCGAACACCGCCCGGACCTCGTCGTGGTCCACGGCGACCGGGTCGAGGCGCTGGCGGCCTCCCTCGTCGCCGCCACCAACTACGTCCGCTCGGCCCATGTCGAGGGGGGCGAGGTCTCGGGCACGATCGACGAGGTCTTCCGCCACTGCAACACCAAGCTTGCCACCCACCATTTCGTCTCGTCCGACGAGGCGCGCGCCCGCGTGATGGCGATGGGCGAGGAGGAGGGCGCGATCCACGTCATCGGCTCGCCCGAGCTTGACGTCCACGGACAGCCCTCGGGGGTGACGCTAGCCGAGGTGCGCGCCCGCTACGCGATCCCGTGGGACGACTACGGCATCGCCACCTTCCACCCCGTCACCTCGGAACAGGCGACGATGGGCGCGCAGGCGGCGGCGTTCTTCGGCGCGCTTCAGGCGTCGGGCCGGCATTTCGTGGTGATCCTGCCCAACAACGACCCCGGCGCCGAGGCGATCTTCCGCGTGATCGAGGCCCTGCCCGAGGACCGTTTCCGCCGCATCCCCTCGATGCGCTTCGCGCATTTCTCGGAACTGATGCGCAACGCCGCCGCGGTCGTCGGCAACTCCTCGGCCGGCGTGCGCGAGGCGCCCTGGCTGGGCGTGCCCTCGCTCGACATCGGCACCCGCCAGACGAACCGCGCCAGCGCGCCCTCGGTCCACTACGCCGACGCGCACGAGGGGGCGAGGATCACGGCTTTCCTCGCCACCGAATGGGGCCGCCGCCACCCCCGCCACGACGGCTTCGGCGAAGGCCGCGCCGCGGACCGCTTCGTGGCGGTGCTGCGGGACGCGGCGTTCTGGGACCGCCCGCTGCAGAAGGCCTTCCGCGACCTTGGCTGACCGGCCCTCCACCGGCCCGGCCCTGCGCGCCTACCTCGCCGCGACGCACCTCGCGGCACCCTTTGCGCGGCGCCACCTGCAAGGCCGCCTCGCCCGCGGCAAGGAAGACCCCGACCGCTGGCACGAGAAGCGCGGCGTGCCCTCGGCCGCGCGGCCCGAGGGGCCGCTCGCCTGGCTCCACGCCGTCGGCGTGGGCGAGGTGCTGGCGCTGCCCGGCCTCGCCCGGGCCCTGCGCGCGGCACGGCCGGACCTGAGCATCCTCATCACGTCCAGCTCCCGCACCTCGGCCGAGGCGCTGGCACCGAACCTGCCCGAGGGCGCGATCCACCAGTTCCTGCCGCTCGACATCCCCCGCTGGCGGCGGCGCTTCCTCGACCACTGGCGCCCCGACCTTTCCGTCTGGGCGGAACGCGACCTCTGGCCGGGGTTCCTGACCGAGCTTGCCCGCCGCGGCATCCCCACGGCGCTGGTCAACGCCCGGATGGACGCGGCCTCGGCCCGCCAGAAGGCCCGCGCCTCGGGCCTGTTCCACGACCTCTACAGCCGCTTCGCCCTGATCGAGACGCAGGACGAGGCCACCGCCCGCCACATCGCGGGCTTCGGCATCCCACCCGCGCGGATCGCGGTGACGGGGTCGCTCAAGACCGCCGCCGCGCCGCTCGCCGACCGGCCCGAACGCCCGGCGGTCGAAGCCGCGCTGGCCGGGCGCCGCGTCTGGCTTGCCGCCTCGACCCACGCGGGCGAAGAGGCCGCGGTGGCCGAGGCGCACCGCCTGATCCTGGCCGAGGACCCGGGCGCCTGCCTGATCCTCGCCCCGCGCAATCCCGCCGAGGCCGAAGCCGCCACCCGCGGGCTGCAGCGCCACGGCATCGACGCCGCGCTCCTGCCGCCCGGCAACCTGCCGCCGCGCCCCGCGCAGGCGTATGTCGTCGACCGGATCGGCCAGCTGGGCCTGTGGTACCGCGTGGCGCCGGCAGCCTTCGTCGGCGGCTCGCTCGACGACACCGGCGGCCACAACCCGTGGGAACCCGCGCGCCTCGACTGCGCCATCCTGCACGGGCCGAACACCTGGAACTTCGCCGCCGACTACGCGGGCCTGGCCGAGGCGGAGGCCGCGCGCCTCGTCACCGACGCCGCCAGCCTCGCCGCCGCGGTCCTCGATCCCGCGACGGCCGCGATGCGCCCCCGCGCCGCCGCGCTGGCCGCCCGCAACGCCGCCCTGCCCGACGAGATGGCGCGCCGCCTGCTTGCGCTCGCGCGGACCCTCTGACCCGGCGTCCGCGGCTGGCATCGCAACCGGTCAGCCAAGACCCCAGACGGTACGGTTCGCCTGCGCTCCGGCCATGCCTCCTGCAAACCACTGGGCGCCCAGGAACGCGGCCGAGGCAAGGCCCAGCGTGTCGCCGCTCCACCCCGGTCCGGGACCGAAGCTCCACGGGGCGCCAGGCGCAAGGATGTTGTTGTCCGAGATCGCCTTGCCGTCGCGCCCCGTCCCGCCGATGACATAGAGCGAGCCATTGACCACGTTTACATTGGGACTTGAGCGCGCCTGCCAGTTCGGCGAGCTGGCAAGGCCGTCCCAGTACAACCCGTCCGTGCTTTGCCAGGCATCGGCGAGCGGTCCGTTCGCGCCTGTGCCGGCAATCACGCACATGGCGCCCCCGAACAAGGTCACCCCGAGCGCCGACCGTGCCGGCCAGACAGCCGTCGCGGTGACCTGCGTCCACGTCACGCCGTCGAGAGAGTTCCACACGTCACCGAGAGGCTGACCGTTGGCATCGGCGCCACCCAGGATCCAGAGCTTGCCGGCGAAAGCGAGGCACCCGTGCTGGCTGCGCGGCGACCAGTGGCCGCTGGCGGCGACCTGCGTCCAGGTCACGCCGTCGGACGAGGTCCAGATCTCGTTGACGACGCCCGAGCGCGTCTTGCCCCCCGTCAGCCACATCCGCCCGTCGAACACGCAGCCCGCGGCATTGCCGCGCGGCGAATAGGCGGCATTGTCGGTCGCGTAGTCCCAGGCGAAGCCGTCGATGCTTCGGAACACCGCGCTCTGCAGGTCCTCGGCCCCCCCTGCCAGGAACCACAACCGGCCCGCAAAGTCCGGGATGAGCACCGGACGGGAGAAGGTATCCCAAAGTCCGGCGCCTGCGACGCTGCGCCAGCCGTTCGGGATCGGGACGATGGTGAGGCTGCTCTGGGCGGGGCCGTTCTGACCCTGGGCGGTCAGCGTGTACTGAACGGTCTGGGCCGGGTTGATCACCATCCCCGTGGATGAGAGCGGCACGGTGCTGGTGCCGTTGATCGGCGGGCTGATCGTGCAGGCGGTGGCAGAAGAGGTCGCCCAGGACAGCGAGACCGGGTCGCCGTAGTGGATTCCGCTGGAGGGCGACGCGTTCAGTTGTTGCGTGAACCGGACCGGCAGGACGTCGATGGTAAGCGGCAGGCTGGTGCGGGTGCCCTGCGTGTCGTTGAAGGCCGTCAGCGTATAGGTGGTCGTCAGGGATGGCGTGACGGAATAGCTCGCCGATGACTGAACCGGAACGGGAACGCTCTGGCCGTCGATGGGGCTGAGTTCGCACCGGTTTGCGTCGAAGGTCCGCCAGTTGAGCGGAACCTGCGTTCCGGCGGCCACGTTGTTCGCGGTCCCGCTGAAGTCCTGGATCGCAAGCTGAGGCGGCCGCTTGTCGATGACCAGCGCCTGGACGCCGTCATCGAACCCGGGAATGTCCGAAGACTGGAGATAGAGATTGGTCCCCGACGGTGCGAAGTCCGTCACGATCCCGTCGATCCTGAATTCGACAATGGCACTTGACCCGACGCCAAGGATCTCCTGGCTCTTCGGATAGATCGCCCAGTGCGGGGGTGTTTGCTGCGTGCGGTCCTGGATGGTCCAGGTGGTTCCGTAGTCGCCGGCGAGCGAGACCGTGACGTTCTTCAAGCGGTCTATCGTGGTCAGCGACCCGTAGCCCGGTCCGGCCTTCGCGGTCACGAACCCGAGGTAGAACACGGGCGTGTTCGGCCAGGGCGTGCCCGGCGGGACGATCGGCTGCAAGCCCGTGTTGTCAAGCCGGAGGATCAAGGCGTTTGGCGGGATCGAGCCGCTGTCGTTCACGTCGATGAAGACGGTATTGCCCTCGGCGAACGAGATCGCCAGCACATCGGCCAGCCGCTTGTGGGTCGAGGGCGGTTGCTCGAGCGCGAGGGGAAGCTGGGTGCCGTTGTCGGCAACGCCGGGCACATTGTAGTTGGTGACATTGAACGAGCCGGGGCCGGTCTGGCCGTCCGCGGCAAGATTGGTCAGGCGGAAGACGAAGCTGTCACCGGGCTGGACGGTGATGTCGGCGATGGGTACGAGCGCGAAGCTGGTCAGAAGGGCTGCCTGCCAGCCGGCGGGCGGGGCGACATCGATCGCCTGGAACTCGGCCGGGGTCAGGAAAGGCGTGATCGAGACGTAGAACGAAGTGGGTCCCTGCGGCGTGATCCTGCTTTCGTCGACCGGGGTTCCCCCTCTGAAGGTGACCGGCGACGGCCCTGAATATGTGATCGTCAGAACGAGGACGTTCATCGACGTGTCGCTGGTCACGTAGATGACCGCCTCGCCGGTGGCG
>JALORM010000193.1 GCA_025458985.1 Paracoccaceae bacterium
CGAGGATGCCTTCGTCGACCGGCTTTTCTCGGCCGTGCCGGGGTTCGGCGCGCCGCTGATCGCGGCCCATGCGCCCCGCGCGTTCATCGACCTCAACCGGGCGGCCGAGGAGCTTGATCCCGCGCTGGTCGAGGGCGTTCCGCGCACGGCGCACAACCCGCGCATCAGTTCGGGCCTGGGCGTGATTCCCCGCGTCGTGTCGAACGGGCGCGCGATCTACCGCGGCAAGATCGCCCGGGCCGAGGCCGAGGCACGGATCGCGGCGCACTGGCGGCCCTACCACACGCGCCTGAGGATGCTGGTGGAGGAATCGCTGACGCTGTTCGGCGAGGCGATCCTGGTCGATTGCCATTCGATGCCGCACGAGGCGATCGAGCAGGCCGGCACACCCGGCACACCGCGTCCCGATGTCGTGCTGGGAGGCCGGCACACCCGGCACACCGCGTCCCGATGTCGTGCTGGGAGACCGGTTCGGTGCTGCGGCCGCGCCCGAGATCGTCGAGCGGATCGAGGCGGCATTTGCCGGCGCGGGCCTGCGCGTCGCGCGCAACACGCCCTTCGCCGGGGCCTACATCGCCCAGGCTTACGGCCGCCCCTCGCGCGGGGCCCATGTCGTGCAGGTCGAGATCGACCGCGCGCTCTACATGGACGAAAGGCGGGTCGAGCCCTCGGCCGGGTTCGATGCGTTCCGGGCGCTGATGACCAGCGTCGCGGCCGAGATCGCGGCCATCGGCGCGGGCGAGGCGGAACGGCCGCTGGCGGCGGAGTGACCGCGCATGCCGGGGCAACCGGCGGGGGCGGCTACCTGAGCGCGCGCCCCTTCACGATGGCATCTGGGCCGAAGCGGGCGCGGATCGCGTCGGTGGCGCGTTCGGCCTGCGCACGGCGGGCCGCCTGCGGGTCGAGCAGGTCGCCCGACCGGTCGGCCGCCTCGGCCCCGGTCAGGTCGGACAGCCCCACCCCGATCAGGCGGAACGGCCCGGGGTCGCGCGCCTGGTCGAGAAGGTCGCGCGCGGTGCGGTAGAGCCGGTCGGCGATCTGCGTCGGCTCGTGCAGGGTCGTGCGGCGGGTCAGGAGGCGGAAGTCCGCCCGCTTCAGCTTGAGCGTGACGGTACGGCCGGCAAGCCCCTTGGCCTTGGCACGGTCTGCGCATTTCTCGGCCAGCCGCCAGATGTGGCCGTCAAGCAGCTCGCGGTCGGCGGTGTCCTCGTGAAACGTCGTCTCGTTCGAGATCGACTTCGGCGCCTCGTGCGGGGTGACGGCGCGGTTGTCCTCGCCGCGGGCGAGGTGCCAGAGCCGCCCGCCCATCTGGCCGAAGCGCGCGGCAAGATCCTCGGCGCTCCAGCGGCGCAGGTCGGCGAAGGTGCGGATGCCGGCTTTCTCCAGCGCCTCCTGACCGGCCTGGCCGACGCCCCAGATCATGCGCACCGGCTTCGGCGCAAGGAACGCGGCCGTCTCGGCCCGTCCGATCACCGAAAATCCGCGCGGCTTGTCGAGGTCGGAGGCGATCTTGGCCAGGAACTTGTTGTGGGAAAGCCCGACCGACCCCGAGATCCCCAGTTCGGTCTCCATCCGCCGCGTAAGGCGCGCAAGCAGGACTGCGGGCGGGGCGTGGTGCAGCCGGGCGGTGCCGGACAGGTCAAGGAACGCCTCGTCCAGCGACAGGGGCTCGATGGCTGGGGTCAGCTCCTCCATCATCGCGCGGACCGCGCGCGACACCTCGGCGTAGAGGTCCATGCGCGGCTTCAGCACCACCGCCTCGGGGCAGAGCGCCAGCGCCTTGAACATCGGCATCGCCGACCGCACGCCGCGTATGCGCGCGACGTAGCAGGCGGTCGACACCACGCCGCGCCGGCCGCCGCCGATGATCACGGGCTTGTCGGCCAGATCGGGGCGGTCGCGTTTCTCGACACTGGCGTAGAAGGCATCGCAGTCCATGTGCGCGAGGGTCAGGTCGAACAGCTCGGGGTGGGCGACAAGCCGGGGCGACCGGCACGCCGGACAGCGCGGTCCGGCCGGGGCCGGGTCGAAGGCGGACAGGCAATCGCGGCAGAGGGCGGGCATGGCGTGACTATACCGGCACGGCCGGCAGCCGGGAATGGGCGGCGGTCCCCTGCCTGTTCCCATGGACGCGGCTCGACACTATATCTGCGCGCGGGGGCCGGGTACGGGAGAACAACATGAACTTCGAGGCTTTCATCGGAGCGAACGCGGTCTGGCTGGTGCTGGCGGCGTTCATCGTCGTGTCGATGTTCCTGGGCATCCGCGTGGTGCCGCAGAGCGAGAAGCACGTGGTCGAACGCTTCGGCCGCCTGCGCAGCGTGCTGGGGCCGGGGCTCAACTTCGTGGTGCCGTTCCTTGACCGGGTGGCGCACCGCATCTCGATCCTGGAACGCCAGCTCCCGACCGCGTCGCAGGATGCGATCACCTCGGACAACGTGCTGGTCAAGGTCGAGACCAGCGTCTTCTACCGCATCACCGAGCCCGAGAAGACCGTCTACCGCATCCGCGACGTGGATGCCGCCATCGCGACGACGGTCGCGGGGATCGTGCGGAGCGAGATCGGCAAGCTGGAGCTTGACCAGGTGCAATCGAACCGCGCGCAGCTGATCGAGCGGGTGCGCGAGCAGGTCGCCGCGATGGTCGACGACTGGGGTGTGGAGGTGACGCGGGCCGAGATCCTCGACGTGAACCTCGATGACGCCACACGGTCGGCAATGCTGCAGCAGCTGAACGCCGAACGCGCCCGCCGGGCGCTGGTGACCGAGGCCGAGGGCAAGCGCCGCGCGGTCGAACTGCAGGCCGATGGCGAGCTTTACGCGGCCGAGCAGGAGGCCAAGGCCAAGCGCATCCTCGCCGATGCCGAGGCCTATTCGACCTCTGCCATCGCGCAGGCGATCAAGGAGAACGGGCTCGAGGCCGCGCAGTACCAGGTCGCGCTGAAGCAGGTCGAGGCGCTGGTCGCGGTCGGGCAGGGGCAGGGCAAGCAGACCGTCCTGGTGCCGGCCGCCGCGCTGGATGCCTTCACCAACGCTTTCCAGCTTCTGAAGCGGAACGCGCCATGATCTGGCAGCTCTGGTGGGTCTGGGCGGTCGCCGGGCTTCTGCTTGCCATCCTGGAAGTGCTGCTTCCCGGCTATGTGCTGATGGGGTTCGGGATCGGGGCGGTTGCGACGGGGCTGATGATGCTGGTAGGCGGGCCCTTCGCGGCCTGGATCACCGGGTCGCTGCCGCTGCTGATCCTGTTCTTCGCCGTAGCCTCGCTGATCGCCTGGCTGGCCCTGCGCCGGGTGCTGGGCGTGCGGACGGGCCAGGTCAAGGTCTGGGACCGCGACATCAACGACAACTGACCCGGGTGCGGCCTCAGCCTTCCTCGGCCGGGGTCGCCTCGCCCACCAGTGCGGCGATGCCGCGGCGCAGCTTGCCCTTGGTCAGCCACGACACGGCGAAGGCCACGACCCCGACTGTCTCGCACCAGAAGATGTAGTTGTACCGCCCGAGCGCCGCCTGCGTTTCCGGCGGCGAGACCGCGTAGGCCGCGACGAAGCCGATCGAGGCCAGAATGAGGATCCCGCAGATCAGGTAGATGCGGTTGTTGGGTGCCTGCCAGTCGATGCGACCGTCGGGGTGCACGTCGCCCTTCGGGAACAGGAAGAAGCAGAAGATCGCCAGGCAGACGAAGAACACCGCCGCCGACCCGAAGTGGATCCAGGCGAAGGCGGTCCAGTGGGTCACGAAACCCTGCACCGGGCAGGTGACTGTGCGCAACGGGTCGGTATCGGCGACGGGGAAGGCCGCGCCCGGCGGGCAGGCAAGCAGGTCCAGGGGAACCACCGGGAACAACGCCACACCAATGGCGCCCAGGCCAGCGATGGTCGAGACGACCTGATCCGACAGCGCCTCGCCCTTCTGCCGGGGGTAGCCCTTGTAGGCGATCAGGAAGATCCCGATGGCGACTAGGCAGCCCACGACGAAGTCGCCCATGTGGGTGTGGTAGAACTCCGAGATCGAGGGCTGCATCCCGTAGCCCAGCGGCCGCGCGTAGACGTAGAGCGCGCCGGGCAGGACGATCCCGAGCAGCCCGAGCGCCCGCCTGACCGCCAGGTAGGACAGCACGCGGGCATCGTCGGAGGGAGAGTTGTCTCGGACAGGCATGGCGACCTCCTTCGTTCAAGCGCCTTGACGCAAGGTAACCCGGGCGGGCGGTGCTTGCCGATGGCGGAATCCCCCACCCTCCTCGCCGCGCGGTCGGCAAGGATCGGCTGACCCCGGGCGGCGCGGGGGAACCCTCGCCGCTGCCGCCCGTTGTCGTCGCATCAGCCTGCCTGAAACCCTTACCTGACCAGGACAAAGGAGGACGTCATGAACAATCCTCGCACCCCGACCGACAATCGGACCCCGGTGGACCGCGGTGATCGGACTACGCCCGACCCCTACCGGGCCGATACCTACAAGACCGTCCCGGCCGACCGCACCACGTCGTCCGGCGCCATGTGGTGGATCGTGGGCGGCGGCATCGCGGTTCTTGCGCTGGTGTTCCTGCTGATGTCGGGCGGCGGCACGACCACCGATACGGTCGCGCCCGACCCGGCTGCCCTCGAACCCGGAGCCACCGCGCCGGCGACCGCCCCCGAATCCGGCATCGCGCCCGCGACCGAAGACCCGTTGGCGCCGGCACCGCCGGCCGAGGGCATCGCCCCCGGGGAGACCGCGCCGCCGGAAGCGCCTGCGCCCGAAACCGCGCCGGCCGACCCTGCGACCGCGCCCGCCGAGCCCGCACCGGCCGGCAACTGACCGGCCCCCCGCTTCGGGGCCAGGCACAAAAGGGAAGGCCCCGGCGTCACCGCCGGGGCCTTCCGTCTGATGTCGGGCGGATAGGATCAGGCCTCGGCCTCTTCCTTCTCGGCCTGTTCCTTGGTGACTTCCTGACCGGTTTCCTGATCGACGACCTTCATCGACAGGCGGACCTTGCCGCGGTCGTCGAAGCCCAGAAGCTTCACCCAGACCTCCTGGCCTTCGGTCAGCGCGTCCGACGGATGGTTGATGGTTAAGGCGCTTGCCGGCGATCTGGCTGACATGGACCAGACCGTCGCGCTTGCCGAAGAAGTTCACGAAGGCGCCGAAATCGACGAGCTTCACGACCTTGCCCTTGTAGATGCGGCCCTCTTCGGGTTCGGCCACGATCGAGTAGATCATGTCGTAGGCCTTCTTGATCGAGTCGGCGTTGGCCGAGGCGATCTTGATCACGCCGTCGTCGTTGATGTCGACCTTGGCGCCCGAGACCTCG
>JALORM010000194.1 GCA_025458985.1 Paracoccaceae bacterium
GCCTTCGGCTTCAGAACGCCGTTGACCCAGATCAGGATCGCCTCGTTGCGCGCGTCCTCCTCGGCCTGATGCGTCGTGACCTCGGTCATGGCCCCTCCCCCCGGTTGCGGCTGCGGAAATCCTTACTTGCGCCGGTTGCCACATTGAAGCCACATCCGCGCAGGAAATTGCTGCCGTCAGGCCGGCGCCGACCGGCGAACGAGGGAACGGGACCATGGATTACGAGAACAGGCCGGGCCGGCCGGTCGATTTCGAGTTTCGCGGACAGACCGGCGAATGGTTCGGCATCTGGATGACGAACCTTCTGCTGTCGATCGTGACGATCGGCATCTATTCGGCCTGGGCCAAGGTCCGGACCAAGAAGTACTTCTACCAGAACACCTACGTCGCCGGCCGGAACTTCGACTACCACGCCACCGGGCTCCAGATCCTGATCGGCCGCATCATCGTCTTCGTCGGCATCGTCGTCCTGTCGCTCGTCTCGGCGATTCCGGTCGTCGGCCTGCTGATCCTCATCGGGCTGCTGCTGCTCGTGCCGTGGCTTCTGGTCCGCGCACTCCGGTTCAATGCGGCGATGTCCAGCTGGGCCAACGTGCGCTTCGGCTTCGACGGCAAGCCGATGGGGGCGTTCCTGACCTTCCTGCTCTATCCGTTCCTGACGCTGTTCACGCTCTATGCCGCCTTTCCCTTCGCCGACCGCGCGCGGCGGCGCTACGTGATGAACAACCACCGCCTGGGCGCGGCGCCCTTCGGCTTCGACGCCCCCATCGGCGGGTTCTACATGGCCTTCCTGGCCGCCATGGGCTGGGTCGTCCTGCTTGCGATCCTCACGCTGGCGCCGATGGTCGGCACGCTGCTTTCCAACATGGGCGACCCCGCCGCCTTCGAACGCGACCCGCAGATGGCGATCCGGCTGATGGTGGGGATCTACGCCTTCATCTTCCTCGGCCTCCTGCCCGCGGGCGTGATCTACAACGCCTTCATCCGCAACACGGTGTTCAACGGCACCACGCTCGACGGCCGCCACCGCTTCCATTCCGACGTGCGGCCGATGGCGCTGATCTGGATCGCGGTGACAAACGCGCTTGCGGTCGTCCTGACGCTGGGGCTGATGCTGCCCTGGGCGCAGATCCGCCTCGCCCGCTACTACGCGGCGCATTCGCGGCTGATCCCGGGCGGGTCGCTCGACGAATTCGTGGGCACGCTGCCCGCGCGGACCTCGGCGCTGGGCGATGCCTATGCCGACATCGAGGGGATCGACATCGGCCTGCCGGTGTAACCGCCCATGGCGGCAACGTACGGACAGACGGTCCACAGGGTCCGCGGCCGCGCCTTCCCGGCCGGGCAGAGCCGGTCGCACCCGGCCGAGCTTCGGCTCGACGGCAGCGCCGCGGCCGTCGTGCTCGACGACGGCAGCACGCTTGCCGGGTGCGACCGCACGGCGCTGAAGGTCGAGCCGCGCCTCGGCGCGACGCCGCGCCGGCTGGTGCTGCCCGACGGCACGCTGTTCGAAACCGAAGACCACGACGCGGTCGACGCCGCCTTCGGGCGGTCGGGCTGGTCGGTGGTCCATGCCGCCGAACGCTTCCACCCCCGGCTCGTCCTCGTCGTCGCCGCGGTCGTGGCGGCGGCCTGGGCGCTCTGGCGCTTCGGGCTCGACCTGATCGCGGCGGCGGCGGTGGCCATGACCCCGGCCCCCGCCGTCGACGCCATCGACATCGGCACGCTCCAGACCATCGACCTCTCGATCGCCGAGCCAAGCACCCTCGACGCCGAGGCACGCGCCAGTTCCGAGGCGATCTTCGCGCGCCTTCTGGGCAGCCTCGACCCCGAGGTGCGGGCCGCCCACGACTTCCGGCTGGAGTTCCGCGACCTGCCGGGTCTCGGGCCGAATGCGGTCGCGCTGCCGGGCGGAACGGTGATCCTGACCGACGAACTGGTGACACTCTTTCCCGACCCCGACGTGCAGGCCGGCGTACTGGCGCACGAGATCGGCCACATCGTCGAACAGCACGGGCTGCACCAGCTCTACCGTTCGCTCGGCATTGCAGTGCTGGTGGCGCTGCTGGCGGGCGACACCGTGCCCCTGATCGAGGACATCGTGCTCGAGGGCAACGTCCTTCTCTCGCTCACCTTCTCCCGCCGGAGCGAGGCCGAGGCCGACACCTTCGGCGTCGATCTCGCCCAGCGCGCGGGCTACGATCCGGCCGGCCTGATCCGGTTCTTCGACTACATCGAGGATACCTTCGGCGACGCGCCCTCGTGGCTGTCCTCGCATCCCGCCAGCGGCGAGCGCAGCGAGGCGATCCGCCGGCAGATCGGGCAGTAGCTCACCGTCATGTCATTTGGGCCGGCGCGCGCCCGGGCGTAGCCTGCAGACGACGGAGGCCCCGATGACTATCCGATCCCTGATTGCCGCGCTGGCGCTTGCCATGGCCGCCCAGCCGACGCTGGCCGAAAAGGCCATCGTCGCGGGAGGCTGCTTCTGGTGCGTCGAGGCCGATTTCGAGAAGGTCGCCGGCGTGCGCGGCGCGGTCTCGGGCTTTACCGGCGGCACGGTCGCGAACCCCACCTACCGCCAGGTCACCGCGGGCGGCACCGGCCACTACGAGGCGGTCGAGATCGATTTCGACCCCGGCCGCATCGGCTACGAGCAGCTGCTGTCGCTGTTCTTCCGGTCCATCGACCCCACCGACGCCGGCGGCCAGTTCTGCGACCGGGGCGACAGCTACCGCACGGCGGTCTTCGTCCAGGGCGCCGCCCAGCGCGCCGCCGCCGAACGCGCCAAGGCCGCGGCCGAGGCCGCGCTGGGACGCCCCATCGTCACGCCGATCCTCGATGCCGGGCGTTTCTGGCCGGCCGAGGCCTACCACCAGGACTACTACCTCAGCGACGACGTAATCCTGACCCGCTTCGGCCCGCGCCGGAAGTCGGTCGCCTACGACCTCTACCGCGAGGCCTGCGGACGCGACGCGCGCGTACGCGCGCTCTGGGGCGATGCCGCGCCCTTCGCGGGGAAGTAGGCCCTCACGCCTGCGCCGCGGTCACCTCCACCTCGACCAGGAACTCGGGCCGGGTGAAGCCCGACACGATCACCAGCGTCGAGGCCGGCAGCCGGTCGACCCCTGCCAGCCAGCGGTCTCGTGCCGCCATGTAGGCGGCCATGTGCGCCCGGTCGGTGACGAAGGCGTTGATGCGGATCACGTCGCCCGGGCCCATTCCGGCCTCGGCCAGGATCGCCGCGCAATTGGCCAGGCACAGGTCGGCCTGCGCCTCGGCGCTCTCGGGCACAAGGCCGTCGGCGCCGATCCCCAGCTGCCCCGAGGTCACGACCAGCCGCGCGCCGGGGGGCACCTCGACGCCGTGCGCGTACCGCGCGAAGGGCGGGCGGATGGTCGGAGGGGCAAGTGCGCGCATGGTATCCTGCCTGAGCGTGGCGTTGGCCGCAGGCTAGCCCGGCGCCGTGAGGGACGAAAGCCGGGGCGTGCGGCCCCCCTTCCGCGACCGCAAGACACGCTGCACAATTAACGTGCATCTGCTGCCGAAATCTGCTGCCATCGCCTCGAAACGCGCCGCCCGCCGCCGAAAACCCGTCGTGCGGGCCTGTCCGCGGGCGCGGGGCCGCTCTAGGTTCGCGGCCAAGGGATTCGAACAGGGGGTAACCATGATCCTGAACCGCAGCCTTCCCGCCATCGCCGCCACCGCCACCGCGCTTGCCGCGCTGCCCGCCGCCGCGCAGGAAGCCGTGACCTTCGGCACCAACTGGGTCGCCCAGGCCGAACACGGCGGCTACTACCAGTCCGTCGTCGATGGCACCTACGCGGCCTGCGGGCTCGACGTCACCATCGTCCCCGGCGGCCCGCAGGTGAACAACCGCGCGCAGCTGCTGGCCGGCAAGATCGATTTCTACATGGGCGGGCCGATGGGCGTGATGTCCGCTGTCCAGGAAGGCATCCCGATGGTCGCGGTCGCCTCCGATTTCCAGAAGGATCCGCAGGTCCTGATGACCCATCCCGGACGAGTGGCCAGCTTCGCCGAGGTGGCGGAGCTTCCGCAGTACATCATCGGCGACGAAGGCTTCGTCACCTACTTCCGCTGGCTCGAGGGCGAATACGGCTTCGATCCGGCCAAGCGTGCGCCCTACACCTTCAACCCCGCGCCGTTCCTGGCCAACCCCGACTCGACCCAGCAGGGCTATGTCACCTCCGAGCCCTTCGCCATCGAGGCCGAGGCCGGCGTGAAGCCCGATGTCTGGCTGCTGGCCGACCAGGGCTATCCGGCCTACTCGACGATGATCGTCACCATGCAGGACACCATCGCCAACCGCCCCGATGCGGTCCGCTGCTTCGTCGAGGGCTCGGCCAAGGGCTGGGCGACCTTCCTCTACGGCGACAATGCCGCGGCACTTGCCAGGATCAAGGAAGACAACCCCGACATGACGGATGCGCAGCTGGCCTATTCCATCGCCGCGCTGAAGGAATACGGGATCGTCGATTCCGGCGACGCCGAGACGCTGGGCATCGGCGCGATGACCGAAGAGAAGATGAAGGCCTTCTACGACGCGATGGTGGCGGCCGAAGTGCTGCCCGCCGATCTCGACTACACGGCCGCCTTCGACACGCAGTTCACCAACAAGGGCGTCTCGCTCGAGGTGAAGAAGGCGCTGACCGGGAACTGATGCGGCTGCGTTCGGTAAGAGGACGACTGGACCGG
>JALORM010000195.1 GCA_025458985.1 Paracoccaceae bacterium
CCGACGGCGACTGGGCGGTCGGCGCGGCCGGGGGTGCGGCGCTGCGCGGCCTCGCGCCCGGCGCGACCTACCCGTGCCGCGTCTGGCGCGCCGCGCCGGGCGGGACGCCGGTTGCGGTCGAGATCGGCGGGCGGCAGGTCCAGACCCTGCCCCGCCCGCGCCGGGTGACTGACCGGCCGTCGTCTGCGGCTTGATCTGCGGCCGGCGGCCCGACATCCTGCCGCGGAGGACCGGAGGACCACGATGACCCTTGCGACACGCCACTGGGACAGGCTCGGCAACGGCGGGCTGAGCTTCACCGAGCTTGGCTTCGGCACCGCCCCGCTCGGCAACCTCTACCGCGCCATCGGCGACGAGGACGCCCGCGCGATCCTCGACCGCGCCTGGGATGCGGGCGTGCGCTACTACGACACCGCACCGCTCTACGGCCTTGGCCTGTCCGAGACGCGGCTGAACCCCTTCCTGCGCGGCAAGGACCGCGACAGCAACGTCCTGTCCACCAAGATCGGGCGTCTGCTGCGCGCCACGACGCCCGACAGGCGCGACGGCTTCGGAAAGTGGTTCGACGTGCCCGCGCGGAACGAGGTCTACGACTACAGCTACGACGGCGTGATGCGCAGCCTGGAATTCTCGCTGGAACGCCTGGGCGTGGACCGGGTCGACATCCTCTTCGCCCACGACCTCGACGTGTTCAACCACGGCAGTCAGGAGGCGCTGGAGGCGCGGCTGCGCGAGCTGATGGCGGGCGGCTACAAGGCGCTGGTGAAGCTGCGCGACCAGGGCGTGATCCGGGCCTTCGGGGCGGGGGTGAACGAATGGCAGCCCTGCCAGTGGCTGACCGAGCGCGGCGACTTCGACATCTTCCTGCTGGCCGGGCGCTACACCCTGCTGGAACAGGAGGCGCTGGAGAGCTTCCTGCCGATGGCCGAGGCGCGCGGCATCGGCATCGTGATCGGCGGCCCCTACAACTCGGGCATCCTCGCCACCGGCCCGAAGCCCGGCGCGTTCTACAACTACGACCCCGCGCCGAAGGCGGTGCTGGACCGGGTGGCGCGGATCGAGGCGGTCTGCGCCCGTCACGGCACCCGGCTGATCGACGCGGCCTTCCAGTTCCCGCTGAGGCACCCCGCGGTCGTCTCGGTCATCCCCGGGGGGCAGGGCGTGGCCGAAATGGAGAGCAACCTGATCGCCGCCCGCACGCCGATCCCGCCGGCGCTCTGGGCCGACCTCAAGTCCGAGGGCCTGCTGAGGCAGGATGCCCCCACGTGAGCCGCGTGATCGACGCCCACCAGCACTACTGGAACCCCGGGCGGGGCGACTACGGCTGGATGCCGAAGGACGACCCGGTGCTGTCCCGGCCCTATGCGCCCAGCGAGCTGCAACCGCAGCTTGCCGCCCACGGGATCGACGGGACGGTGCTGGTTCAGGCCGCACCCACGGTGCACGAGACGGAATACATGCTGGGTCTGGCCGACGCGACGCCGCATGTCCTGGGCGTGGTCGGCTGGATCGACTTCGAGACCCCGGGACAGCGCGAGACGCTGGAGCGGCTGTCGGTGCACTGGAAGTTCAAGGGCGTGCGCCCGATGATCCAGGACATTGCGGACGACAACTGGATGCTGCGCCCGGACGTGCAATGGGCCTACGAGGCGCTGGCCGAGCTGGGCCTGACCTTCGATGCGCTGGGCTTCCCGCGGCACCTGCGGAACTTCCTGACGATCCTGACGCGCCATGCCGGGATGCGCGCCGTCGTCGACCACTGCATGAAGCCCGACATCGCCGGCCACAGCGACGACAGCTTCCGCTTCTGGGCCGAGGGGATGGCGCGGATCGCCACCGAGACGGGCGCCTTCTGCAAGCTGTCGGCGCTGGTCACCGAGGCGCGGGCAGACTGGACGGTCGCGGATCTGCGGCCTTACGTGGAACACGTGCTCGAGGTCTTCGGGCCCGCGCGGGTGATGTGGGGCTCGGACTGGCCGGTATGCCGGCTGCGCTGCGAGTACGCGCGCTGGCGCGAGGCGTCCGAGGAGCTGACGGCCGGCCTTTCGGCGGCCGAGCGGGCGCGGGTCTTCGGCGGCACGGCCGAGGCGTTCTACGGGCTGTGAACGGCACGCGCCGGTGGCCCTCCCGCCGCTCGTCGCGGGGCCTTGCGGCCCCTCTCCTCCCGTTGGGCCGGGCCGCGCCTGCGGCGCGGCAAGGGAAGGAATGACCGCGACGCCGGCGCGGGGGGCTCAGGCCCCGGCAGCGAGACGAAGCACCTCGGCCGGGCCCAGGGACGCCCGGCGCTCGGGCGGCGTCGCGACATGAAGTGCGGCGGCGGCCTGGGCGAAGCGGAGGGCCGCTTCTGGCGCCTCGCCCGCGTCGAGGCGGGCGGCGAGTGCGCCGAGGAACGCGTCGCCCGCGCCGTGGGACGAGACGGCCGCAACCCGAGGCGCGGGGAGCAAGACGCCCGCCCCGCCGCGCGCGCGCCAGTGCAGCCCGGCGGCACCCAGCGTCACCACCACGGCTTCGGGCCCCCGGTCGGCAAGCGCGAGTGCCGCCACCTCGTAGGCGTCCTCGGGCAGGCCGGTCAGCTGGGCCGCCTCGATCCGGTTGACGACGAGAAGGCCGGTCAGCGCAAAAAGCCCGGCCGCCACGGGTCGGGCCGGCGCGGCATTCAGCACCACGCGGGCGCCCGCCGCCCGGGCCGCCTGCGCAGCAGCCAGGTTTGCGGCCTCGGGCACCTCGTTCTGCAACAGAAGCTGCGTGGTGCCCGACGGTGGCGCGCCGTCGCCCGTCACGTCGAGGTTGGCGCCCGAGACGATCACCGCGCCGTAGCTGCCCGCCTCGTCCTCGATCGCCACGCTCATGCCCGAGGCCCCGGGCCGGCGGGCGACGCGGCTGCGGTCTACCCCGGCGGCGTCGAGCGCGGCAAGCAGCGTCCCGGCAAAGTCGTCGGATCCGACCGCGCCGGCCATGGTGACCGCCGCCCCCATCCGGGCGGCGGCGACGGCCTGGTTGCCGCCCTTGCCGCCGAAGGCGTAACGCACCGCCCGGCCCGGCAGCGTCTCGTCGAGCCGCGGCAGGCGCGGGGCGGACACGATCACGTCAAGGTGCAGCGCCCCCAGGACGTGGACGCTCATCGCGCCGCCCCGTAGAGCCGGGCGGCCACGATCCGCATCGAGGCCGCGGCGTCCTGCCGGGCGATGGCCGCGGCAAGGCCGACATCCGCGGCCAGGTCGCCCGCGATGGCCCGCAGCCGCTCGACCAGCGCCACGTTGGCCCGCGCCTCGGCCACCGGATCGAGGCCGCCGAGGTCGGGGAAGGTATCGAAGTAGATCACCCCGTCATAGCCGATCCGGCCAAGCTCGACGAACAGCTCGACCGTCTGCACCGGGTGGATCGACCCCGCGATCAGCCCGTCGTCGCGGTGGCCGTAGCCGTCGTTCAGGTGCACGCCCAGCAGGCGCGAGTGCCGCGCGACCACGTGCGCGGCATGGGCCGGCATCTCGCCGGCATAGAGCACGTGGGCGAAGTCGAGCGTGACGCCCAGGTTGGCGGCGCCCGCCTCGCGGATCGCCAGCAGCGTGGTGCCGACATCGGGCATCAGTGCGAAGGCGCGCGGGTCGTTGGGCTTGTATTCCACCGCGATGTCGAGCTCGGGGTCGTGGGCCGCAACCTCGGCCAGCGCGGAGACGGTGTCGTCCCACATCCGCCCGTAGTCGCCCTGGAACGGATAGTCGACGCCGTCCTGCCCCATCCAGAGCGTCATCAGCCGCCCGCCCGCCTCGGCCAGCGCGTCAAGCCCGCGCCGCGTCAGGTCGATGGCAGCGCGCCGCACGACGGGATCGGGGTTGGTGAAGGCCCCGAGGCGGAAGGCGGGCTCGGTGTAGTAGCGCATCGCAAGCCCGTTCAGCACCAGCCCATGGCGGTCGAGCAGCGCGGCAACCTCGGCGGGGCCGTGGCCGGCGAAATGGTCGGGAAAGTTGAGGTCCGCCGCGTCGATGCCGCCGACGTCGGCGGCGCGGGCCAGCATGCCGGGCAGGCCATCGGCGCCGCGGAAGGCGTTCAGGCGGCAGGCATAGCGGGGGCGGTTCGACCGGGTCATCTGGGGGCGAACAGGTCCGGACGCTCGCGCTCCAGCGGCTCCAGATAGCCGACAAGCTGGCGCAGGTGGTGGCGCGTCACGGCGCGGGCAGCGGCCGGGTCGCGCGCCTCGAGCGCGGCGAGGATGGCCTTGTGTTCTGCCAGCGTGGCGGCGATGCGCCCCGGGATCGGCAGGATCAGCTGGCGCGCGCGGTCGACATGCAGCCAGGCGGTCTGCGCCACCTGCGCCAGGCGGCGAAACCCCGTCGCGTCGAGGATCAGCGCGTGCATCTCGCGGTCCATCGCATAGAACCCCGCGGCGTCGCCGTCTGCGGCCAGCGCCTCCTGCACGCGAAGGTTGCGCCGAAGCGCGTCGAGCGGACCCGGGTCCGCCGTCTCGGCGACGCGTTCGACGGCCGCAAGCTCGATCGCCTCGCGGATGAAGGCGCCCTCGCGGATTTCGGCCATCGAGAATCGGGCGACGAAGGTCCCTGCCTGGGGCACGATGTCGACAAGCCCCTCGGCGGCAAGCCGCGCCAGCGCCTCGGACACGGGCGAGCGCGAGACGCCGAGCGCGGCGCAGATCTCGTGCTTGCGCAGGATCTCTCCCGGGCCGTAGGCGATGGAGAGGATCGCCTCCTTCAG
>JALORM010000196.1 GCA_025458985.1 Paracoccaceae bacterium
GACGAACTCATCACCACCTGCATCCTGCTGCTCAACGCCGGGCACGAGGCGACGGTGCACACGATGGGCAATGCCGTGAAGGCCGTGCTCGAGCACCGGGCGCAGGGGGCGCTTGCCGCCGAACCCGAGGCGACGGTCGAGGAAGTGCTGCGCTGGGACCCGCCCCTGCATCTCTTCACCCGGCACTGCTACGAGGCCTGCGAGATTGCGGGCCACCGCTTCGCGCCGGGCGACGAAGTCGGCCTGCTCCTCGCCGGGGCCAACCGCGACCCCGCCGCCTGGCCCGACCCCGCCCGCTTCGACCCCGCCCGGCCGGTGCGCGCCAACGCCAGCTTCGGTGCGGGCCTCCACTTCTGCGTCGGCGCGCCGCTCGCGCGCCTCGAACTGCAAATCGCGCTGCCCATCCTGTTCGCCCGCCTGCCCGGCCTGCAGCTTGCCGAACCGCCCGCCTATGCCGACCTCTACCACTTCCACGGGCTGGAACGCCTGATGGTCGAAGGCTGAGCACCGCCGACCCTGCTTCTTTTGTTCCCAAATACTCCGGGGGGTCCGGGGGGCTGGCCCCCCGGCCTTTCCGCCGCTCACACCGGAAGCGCGGTGGTCGACTTGATCTCCTCCATGCTCAGAAGCGCCGTGACGTTGTAGATCCGCACTTCCGAGATCAGCGCCTGGTAGAAGGTGTCGTAGGCCCGGGCGTTCCGGACCCGCACCTTCAGGATGTAGTCGATGTCCCCGGCCAGCCGGTGCGCCTCCAGCACCTCGGGGCGGTTGCGCAGGGTTTCCAGGAACTTGCGCTGCCATTCGGCCTCGTGCTCGCTGGTGCGGATCAGGACGAAGAAACAGGCCTCGAGCCCCAGCGCCTCGGGGTCGAGGATCACCGTCTGGCGGCCGATCACGCCGGCCTCGCGCATCTTGCGGATGCGGTTCCAGACGGGGGTCTTGGAGCTGCCCACCTTGCGGGCGATCTCGTCCAGCGACCGGCCCGCATCCTCCTGCAGCTCGACAAGAATTTTCCGGTCGATGTCGTCGAGCTGGGCCGCCATTCCGACTTTCTCCTGCAATTGGAACTGTGTTCCGCCCACACGCCATACTGGGAACGTCGATCCTTTTTGGCAAGCCCTGATGGCCTCCAACCGGAACTCTGTCCTATATTGTGCCCAGTTGCAGGAGTCGCGGATCATGTCGTTCAACCCCGGATCGGTCACCTTCGTCGGCGCAGGCCCGGGCGACCCCGAGCTTCTGACGCTGAAGGCCCTGCGCGCGATCCAGGGCGCCGACGTCGTGGTTCACGACCGGCTCATCTCTCCCGAGATCCTCGCCCTGATCCCTGCCGCCGCGCGCCGGATCGACGCCGGCAAGGAAGGCTTCGGCCCCTCGACCCCGCAGGCGCAGATCGACGCGACGCTGGTTGCCGAGGCACGGGCGGGCGCGCGGGTCGTGCGCCTGAAGGCGGGCGACAGCGGCGTCTTCGGCCGCCTCGACGAAGAGATCGAGGCGCTCGAGGCTGCGGGCCTTGCCTACGATATCGTCCCAGGCATCACATCGGCCGCCGCCGCGGTCGCGGCCATCGGCCAGAGCTTCACCCGCCGCGGCCGGAACAGCGGCGTGCGGCTTGTCACCGGGCACGACGCGAAGGGCTTCGCCGACCATGACTGGCGGGCGCTCGCCCGTCCGGGAGAGGTTGCCGCGATCTACATGGGCAAGCGCGCCGCCCGCTTCCTTGCCGGACGCCTCCTGATGCACGGCGCGGCGCCGGATACGCCGGTGACGGCGGTCGAGAACGCCTCGCGCCCGGATCAGCGCATCCTCGCCACCACGCTCGCGCGACTGCCCGCCGCGCTCGACGAGGCGGCGCTGGTGGGTCCCGCCATCCTTCTCTTCGGCCTGGCGCCCCGTGCCGCCGAGGCCGTGCTGCCCGCCGTTGCCGAGGAGTTCGCCTGATGTCGCGCGCCTTCACCCCCAAGGTCCTGACCGGCAACGACCTGCGCTCGGGCGAGGCGGTGTACCTCGCCCCGGGCGGCGCCTGGACCCCGCACCACGGCGAGGCCGAACTGCTGACGGACGAGGCCGAAGCCCAGCTTCGCCTTCTGGAGGCCAGCGCCCGGGAAGACCGCGTGGTCGGCGTCTACCTCGCCGATGCGCAGCTCGGGCGGCATGGCCCCGAGCCGGTCCACTTCCGCGAGGCGTTCCGCACCCGCGGCCCGTCGAACTACCGCCACGGCAAGCAGGAAAGCGCTCTCTCCTGAGGCGCGCACCAGAGGCAGAGCAGATGTACCGCTACACCGATTTCGACCACGCCTTCCTTGCCGAGCGGAACGCCCAGTTCCGCGCCCAGGTCGCGCGCCGCCTCGACGGGTCCCTGACCGAGGAGGAGTTCCGGCCCCTGCGCCTGATGAACGGCCTCTACCTGCAGCTGCATGCCTACATGCTGCGCGTGGCGATCCCCTACGGCACGCTGTCCTCGGCGCAGATGCGCCAGCTGGCGCTCATCGCCGAGCGCTGGGACAAGGGCTATGGCCACTTCACCACACGGCAGAACATCCAGTACAACTGGCCGAAGCTTGAGGACGTGCCCGACATTCTGGACGCGCTGGCCGAGGTCGGGCTGCACGCGATCCAGACCAGCGGCAACACGGTGCGCAACGTCACCGCCGACCATTTCGCCGGCGCCGCTGCCGACGAGATCGCCGACCCTCGCCCCTACGCCGAGCTGCTGCGCCAGTGGTCGACCGATCACCCCGAGTTCCAGTTCCTGCCGCGCAAGTTCAAGATTGCCGTCACCGGGTCGCCCAACGACCGC
The DNA here is from genome assembly GCA_025458985.1 of Paracoccaceae bacterium. Classification (GTDB taxonomy): domain Bacteria; phylum Pseudomonadota; class Alphaproteobacteria; order Rhodobacterales; family Rhodobacteraceae; genus JALORM01. The sequence goes on from JALORM010000196.1 coordinate 2,801, forward strand.
GCGGTGACCAGGGCGCACGACATCGGCCTGAGGATGATCCGCGACGCCGCCGGCGCGCCCAGCTTCGAGGTGATCGTCGGCGGCGGTCTGGGCCGGACTCCGATGATCGGCAAGGTCGTCCGCGACTTCCTTCCCGCAGCCGACCTGCTGCCGTACGTCGAGGCGATCCTCGCCGTCTACAACACGCTCGGCCGGCGCGACAACAAGTACAAGGCGCGCATCAAGATCACCGTCCACGAAGAGGGAATCGACCGCATCCGCGAGCTGGTCGAGGCGGAATTCGCAACCTTCCGCACCCGCTACGACGGGTCCGACCAGACACTTCTTGCAGAAATCGAACAAAGCTTCGCCCCGCCCGCCTTCATCGCCAAACCCGTCGGCGATGTCGACGCCGCGCGCCGCGATCCCGTCTTCAGCGCCTGGGCCGACACCAATACCGTGGCCCACCGCCGCGACGACCACGCCATCGTCACGGTCAGCCTCAAGGCGCACGGGGCAACGCCGGGCGATGCGACGGCCGCGCAGATGCGGCTGCTGGCCGACCTGGCCGAGGACTACGCCTATGGCGAACTCAGGATCAGCCACGAGCAGAACGTGATCCTGCCGCACGTGGCCCGCGCCGACCTTCCGACGCTGCATGCGCGCCTGCTGAAGGCCGGCCTCGGCACTGCCAACGTGGGCCTTGCCTCCGACATCATCGCCTGCCCCGGCATGGATTACTGTGCGCTGGCCACCGCGCGCTCGATTCCGGTCGCGCAGGAACTCGCGCTCCGGCTCGACGCGCTGAAGCTCGAGCACGAGGTGGGCGAGCTGAAGATCAAGATCTCGGGCTGCATCAACGCCTGCGGCCACCATCATGTCGGCCACATCGGCATCCTCGGGCTGGACCGCGCAGGCGTCGAGAACTACCAGATCACGCTTGGCGGCGATGCGACCGAAACGGCGGCCATCGGCGAACGCGCCGGCCCCGGCTTCGCCTACGACGAGATCGTGCCTGCGATCGAGCGGCTGATCCGCGCCTACCTCGACCTGCGCGAGGCCCCGGAGGAGACTTTCCTCATGGCCTATCGCCGGTTGGGCGCCGGGCCGTTCAAGGTGGCGCTCTACGGCGACGAGGGCAAGCGCGATGCCGCTTGACCCCGCCCGGTTCGAAACGCTGGACGCGCGGGTGGCCGAGCTGAACCGCCGCTACCGGTTCCATGCGGCGGTGAGCGTGCTGGAACACGCCATCGGCGACCCCGACACCGGCGAGGTGGCGCTCGTCTCGTCCTTCGGGGCGGAATCGGTCGTGCTTCTGCACATGGTGTCGGTGATGCATCCGGGCCTCCCGGTGCTTTTCATCGACACCGAGATGCTGTTTCCCGAGACGCTCGCCTACCAGGCCGAGGTGGCGGACCGGCTGGGCCTGACGAACGTCGTCACCGTCAGGGCGCGGTCCGCCGACCTCGCGCTGGAGGATCCGGACGGAACGCTGCACCAGCGCAGCACCGATGCCTGCTGCGACCTGCGCAAGACGCGGCCGCTGGAGCAGGCGCTTCAGCCGTTCGATGCCTGGATCACGGGGCGCAAGCGGTTCCAGGGCGGGCAGCGCGCGGCGCTCGAATTCTTCGAGGCCGAAGCCGAGACGCGGATCAAGATCAATCCGCTCGCCCACTGGGGCCCCGAGGACGTGCAGGACTACATGATCAACAACCGCCTGCCCCGGCACCCGCTGGTGGCGCGCGGCTATCCGTCGATCGGCTGCGCCCCCTGCACCTCGCCGGTCGCGGCGGGCGAGGACCCGCGGTCGGGCCGCTGGCGGGGGTCCGAGAAGACCGAATGCGGAATCCACTTCATCGACGGCAAGGCGGTCCGCGGACCGCTGCCCAAGGAGGACGCGGCATGACCGTGATCGTGCGCGACGACGGCTT
>JALORM010000197.1 GCA_025458985.1 Paracoccaceae bacterium
GCCACGAACTGCGCCGCATCGGCGGTGCCGATCACGCCGTAGACCCCGCACTCCTCCCGCAGCTTGTCGCCGTCCTCGAAAGCATCGAAGGGAAGGGCAGGCAGGGCGCGCATCAGGGGCGGGCTCCGAATCCGGGACTGGGGCAGGGCCCTTCTAGCCGAGCGTCGCCACAGTGTCACGAGACGATCGGCCGGCCTGCGCCGCGGCACGGTCAGGCAGCGGCGCAGGCCCGGACCCTTTAACCGGGACTTCATCCCCCGCCTGCATGCTTGCCGTCGTTCGCGACTTCAGCCGAGGTTCCATGACGCTCTCTCGCCACAAGAACATCCTGTCCGGCACCGATCACGACCTTGCACGCGCGATCCTCGCATCGCTGAACGGCATGCAGGCGGTCATCTGCTTCGATCCGGACGGCATTGTCGCCGATGCCAACGAGAACTTCCTGAAGACGCTGGGCTACCGGCGGGAAGAGGTCGTAGGCCAGCACCACCGTCTCTTCGTGACCCCATCCTACGCCGCAAGTGCCGAGTACCGGCGCTTCTGGGAGGATCTGCGCGCGGGCAAGAGCTTCGACGGCGACTTCTGCCGCCGGGCCAAGAATGGCGCCGAGGTCTGGATCGCCGCGTCCTACAGCCCGGTGCGGGACAAGGCCGGCACCCTTTGCGGCATCGTGAAGTTCGCCACCGAGGTGACCGAGAAGAAGAAGACGGTGCTGGGGCTCTGCGCCGGGCTCAAGGCGCAGAACGCGGGCGACCTGACCGTCCGTCTCCCCGTTCCCGCGAAGGGCGACCTCGTGCAGGTCGTTAGGGACTTCAACGACTCGATAACCAGCCTCGGCGACCTTGTCGGCGACCTGAGCGCGTCGGGCGAGGAGATCGCTCTGAGCGCGCGCGATCTTTCGGGCGGCGCCGGGCGGCTGTCGCGCATGGCGCAGACCCAGGCCTCGGCGATCGAGCAGGCCGCCGCCTCGCTTGAGGAGCTCAAGCGCTCGGTCGCCTCGAACCTGTCTCTGGCTGACGATTCGCGGCAGCAGTCGTTGCGTGCCGCGCAGGCCGCGACCGAAGGGTCGGAGGTTGCGCGCGGCGCGGTCGACCTGATCGCCCAGCTCGAGAAGACGTCGCGCGCGATGTCGGCGGCGACCGAGACGATCTCGGGCATCGCCTTCCAGACCAACATGCTTGCCCTGAACGCCGGGATCGAGGCGGCGCGTGCCGGCGACAGCGGGCGCGGCTTCGCCGTGATCGCCAACGAAATCCGGTCGCTGGCGCAGAAGGCATCGCAAAGCTCGCAGGACATCAGCGGGCTGATCGACCGTTCCAACGACCTCGTGCGGCTCTGCGCCGACGTGGTGCGCGACAGCCACGAGCGCATGGCCGAGATGGAACGGATCTCGACCGGGGTTGCCCGCGGCATCAGCGAGGTCGCCGAGGCCAGCGCGGCCCAGGCCCGGGCGATCGAGGACGTCTCGAGCGCCGCCAACGAGATCAGCAGCCAGACATCGACCAGCGCCCAGCTGGCAGAGGACACCGCCGAAAGCGTGCATGTCCTGGAGCGGCTTAGCGAGCGGTTGCGCGGCCTCGTCAGCCGCTTCCGGACGCAGGGCGCACCCCGGCCGCACCTGCGCCGCAGCGCCTGAGCCGCCGTCCGTCTGGGCGTGCCGGACGATCCTATCCGACGCGGCGCGGGAGGGGCGGACCTGCCCTGATCCCCGCTGCCCCGAGGGACCGGCGAATGGTCCGGGGCCGGCGGCGCATCTGCGGGCCCGACAGGCGGATGCGGCCGGCCGTTGCCGACGGGCCGGGGACCGTTCCGGAAAGGGGTTGCAGCGAGGGCGAGATCGACCGCGACGAACACGGCCGTCCGCATCCCGGCGCGCGTCCACGCGCATCTTCAGGACGCCGTTTCGGGACACCCTCCCGACCAACGCCCCCGGCCTCCCCGAAGGCCGCACGCCCGGACCATGCGACACCCTGTGGGCCTGCAACGGGCGCAAGGACGCCGCCCCATACCTTTCCGCCCCGGAGGACGGAGGTGCCCTCCGCAGTGACCCGCGCCGGCGTCAGGACGTCAACGAGATCGGCTTCGAAGACAAGAAGGGGAGGAAACCTGGTCCTCCACGCACGGATGGGTGCAGCGGTCGCTTCGGGGAACGCTCGCCTCTGTCACCCGGCATCGGGTTTGCGCCAGGCTGATGTTCGCACCTGATGAGGCCCGGCCACTTGCCGAGGCTCGAGCCTCGATCAAGTCCGCAAGACATCCCCCCGAGCTGGCCGCCGGGGGCGATCCCGATGCGTCGTCAGGGTCTGGCGACAAGCCGGAGAGCCGCTCGCCACGGGTGCAGCGACGTGGCGGAATGACCGGCCGCTGGCTGCGATCGCTCGGCGGACCTGCGGGCACGCCTTTCGGTGCATGCCTCGGCCCTGCGGCGTCGCGCGGGACGCCGCAGGAAGGCCTTGGCCTCAGTTGCCCGGCGCGGGCGCCGTGGTGCCGTCGGCCGGAGCCTGCCCTTCCGGCGCGGCAGGGGCGGCCGGGCTCAGCGGCGTTGCGGGTTCGCAGGCGCCAAGGAGGTCCTCGTAGCGCTGGGTGATCCAGCCGGGGGCCTCTTCCGGAATCTGCTGGGCCAGCGACGTCTGGAGGTTGGCGAAGATGCGGGCCGACTGGCTGCCATCGATCATCGGATAGCTCTGGCCGACCACGACGCGGCTGTAGACGAGGAAGGCGATGGCGACGATCAGCACGCCGCGCAGCGCCCCGAAGAAGAAGCCCAGCGCCTGGTCGACCCCGCCGAGCGCCGAGCGCTGGACGATCGAGGAGAACAGCGGCGTGAAGATCGACGCCACGATCAGCGCGATGGCGAAGACCGCGGCGAAGGCGGTGATCATCGAGATCTCGCAGGACCCCGCGATCACGTCCGACAGGACCGGGATCTCCTTCATCAGGGGTTCGGCCTGCGGCGCGAAGATGTAGGCGACGATGGCCGCCGCCACCCAGCCGCCGATGGCCAGAACCTCGCGCACGAGGCCGCGCGAGAAGGCGAGGATGGCCGACACGATGATCACGACCGCGACGATCGCGTCGATGATGGTGAAATCCATTGGTCCCGCTCCAGGAGGCGGCTCAGCCCGCCCCGAATGTGTCCCCGACGAAGGCGGCCAGGGTCGGCATCTCGCGCACCGTCATGCCGCCTTCCGTTCCCGTTTTGCTGCCCGCGGGCGCGAGCGCCCCGGAGAAACCAAGTTTTCGCGCCTCTTTCAACCGGTTTTCCGTTTGTCCCACGGGACGCAGGGCTCCCGATAGGCTGATCTCGCCGAAAACGACGAGGTCTTGCGGCAGTGCAACATCCTCGCGTGACGAAAGTAAGGCAGCCGCCACCGCCAGATCGGCGGCGGGTTCGGTCACGCGCAACCCGCCCGCGACGTTGAGGTAGACGTCGAGCCCGGTGAACGGAATCCCGCAGCGCGCCTCGAGCACGGCAAGGATCATCGCCAGCCGCCCGCCGTCGAGGCCCACGACCGTGCGCCGAGGCTGGGCCAGGGGCGAGGGCGCGACCAGCGCCTGCAGTTCGGCCAGCACCGGGCGCGTGCCCTCGATCCCGGCGAAGACGACCGAGCCGGGCGTGGCGCGATCGCGGTCCGACAGGAACAGCGCCGAAGGGTTCGCGACCTCGGCCAGGCCGTCGCCCGTCATCTCGAAGACGCCGATCTCGTCGGCCGGTCCGAAGCGGTTCTTGACGGCGCGCAGGATGCGGAACTGGTGGCCGCGCTCGCCCTCGAAGTAGAGGACGGTGTCCACCATGTGCTCGACCACGCGGGGGCCGGCGATCTGGCCGTCCTTGGTCACGTGCCCGACAAGGATCACCGCCGTTCCCCGCCGCTTGGCGAAGCTGACGAGCTCATGCGCCGCGGCACGGACCTGTGCGACCGAACCCGGCGCGCTTTCCACCGTGTCGAGCCACATCGTCTGGATCGAGTCGATCACCGCCAGCGCCGGGCGCTCGGCGTCGAGAGTCGTCAGGATGTCGCGCAGGTTGGTCTCGGCGGCGAGCCGCACTGCCGCGTCGCCGAGGCCGAGGCGCTGGGCACGCATCCGCACTTGCGCCGAGGCCTCCTCGCCAGAGACGTAGATCGCGGGCAGGCCCGCGCGGGCGAAGCTGGCCGCGGCCTGGAGGAGAAGCGTCGACTTGCCGATGCCGGGGTCGCCGCCGACGAGGATCGCCGAGGCGGGGACGAGGCCGCCGCCCAGCACGCGGTCCAGCTCGTCCAGCCCCGAGCGCGTCCGGGGTGGCGGCGGCTCGGAGCCCGCAAGGTCGCTGAGCGCCACGCCCTTGCCTTTCGCCGCCCCCAGCGCCTTGCCCGGGCCGGCCGACAGCGGCGCCTCCTCCACAATCGTGTTCCAGGCGCCGCAGGCGTCGCAGCGGCCCGACCACTTGGAATGGACCGCACCGCAGGCCGTGCAGGAGAAGGAGGGGGTCTTTGCCATGCCGCCTGCCTACCGCCGCCGGGCGCGTTCGGTCAAATGCCCGATGGCGATCGAGGCCAGGATGCAGCCGGTAAAGAGATAGAGGCCCCAGGCCGTCTCGACCTTGGCGAGGCCGACGCCCTTCACGATGACGATGTAGAGCGCGATCAGGAACACGTCCGCCATGGCAAGCTTGCCCATCACATGCAGCGCGCCGAGAAGGCGGGGCGAGCCGAGGCGGAAGTGGATCAGCGATGGTCTTGAGGTAGGGCGCGAACAGCGCGAAGGCGGTGACGAGGAGGGCGAGGATCACGTCCGTCTGCCACAGCGCCTGCAGGCCGGAGATCACCGAGATTTCCGACAGGCCGAAGAGCGGCAGGTTCAGCCCGGCGCGCATCAGCGGGGCGAACCAGGCGACGGGGAAGAGGATCAGGAGGGCGAGGTTGGCGAGGCGGAGGGTCATGGCGGGTCAGGCAGGGAAAGCATGAAGACTAGAAGCACGACCTGGCCGACCCACAAGGCGGCAATCATTGCGGTTGTGCCCCCGGACGCGCCATAAGTTCGGCGCAGCCGAGCTTGTAGCCAAAGGCCGCCGAGAAGTGCGCCGATGCCTGCCGCAGCCCGTGGCGCTCCGTCCGGGATATCGGTCATGAACGACGCCTTCAGCAACCCAACAATGTTGCCTGCGACTACGCCGACCGCAAGCGAAACGATCGCAGGCCAGAGGCGGCCGGCCGCTTGGGAGAAACTCTTCGGAAATCCATCCACAACGGCTGACCGATACAAGAAGGTGAGCATCACGGCGTTGACATAGGCCGCAAGCATGGACGCAGCCAAGTCGAGTGATGACATCACCGCACCGCCTCGATCGGCCCTTCCGCCCGTCCGTGGATGAACTGATCCACGTAAGCGTCTCCACTGTCGTCCATTTCCCCGACAGGGCCGCACCACCGGATCACCCCGCCGTGCAGCATGGCGACGGTGTCGGCGATGGCTCGCACGCTCGTCATGTCGTGGGTGATCGTCACGGCGGTCACCCCCATCTCGGTCACGATCTCGCGTATCAGCGTGTTGATGACGCCGGCCATGATCGGGTCGAGCCCCGTCGTCGGCTCGTCAAAGAAGATGACCTGCGGCTCCGCCGCGATGGCACGGGCAAGGCCGACGCGCTTCTGCATGCCGCCCGACAGCTCGGCCGGGTAGAGGTCGGCGACCTCGGGCTTCAGGCCGACGCGGCGCAGCTTCTCGATGGCGATCTCGCGCGCCTCGGCCTTCGGCCGCTTCAGGGACCCGCGCAGCAGGCGGAAGGCCACGTTCTCCCAGACCCGCAGGCTGTCGAACAGCGCCCCG
>JALORM010000198.1 GCA_025458985.1 Paracoccaceae bacterium
CCTGTCGAGCCGCGCCGACTGGCGGTTCCGCGCACTGCGACCGATCGAGCCCGCGCGGCTGGAAAACCTGCGCATGACGCGCCGCTACGTCGACCGGCCGCTCGACCCGCTGCCCTTCGTCGAAAGCGGCGCGGACCCGCCACGCCTGACGCTGACGGGGGCTGAGGGCGGCCGGAGCTACCTTGCCCTGACCGAGCCGATGCCGGCCGCGGGCTGGGAGGTAACGGTGCTTCTGCCCACGCTTCCGGTCGAGCGGCAGGCGCTGACCCTGGCGCTTGCAGTCGTGCTGGCGCTGGGGCTCGCCACGATGGCGGTGGCGGTCGTGCTGCTGCGCCGGGCGAGGCTTCGGGAACGGCTTCTGAGCGTCGCGTGGCCGAACGTACCGCCGAGCTCAGCGCGCTGGCCACGCGGCTCGAAGGCGAGGTGGCCGAGCGCCGCGCGGCCGAGGAACACCTGCGCCAGGCACAGGCGGGCCTCGTGCAGGCCGGCAAGATGGCCGCGCTGGGCCAGATGTCGGCGGCCTTGAGCCACGAGTTCAACCAGCCCCTCGCCGCGACCCGGAACTTCGCCGACAACGCGCTGGTGCTGCTCGACCGCGGCCGGACGGACGAGGCGCGCGGCAGCATCGCGCGCATCCTCGGGATGATCGACCGGATGACGGCGATCAGCCGGACGCTGCGCAGCTTTGCCCGCAAACCGGGCCAGAAGCTTGCGGCCGTTGACCTGGCCGAGGCGGTGGCGGGCGCGAGCGAGATCGCAGGCCTCGCGCTCAGGACGGCGGGGGCCGAGCTTGTCGTGTCGCTGCCGCCTGGCCTGCCTCCGGTCGTGGCCGGCCCGGTCCGGCTGCAGCAGGTGCTGGTCAACCTTCTGACCAATGCTGCCGACGCCGTCGAGGGTGCCGCCGACCGCCGCATCCACCTCGATGCGGTCGCGACCGGTGCCGGCGTGCGGATCACGGTGCGCGACCATGGCCCCGGCGTCGCCCCGGCACTGGCCGAGCGCATCTTCGACCCGTTCTTCTCGACCAAGGAAGTCGGCAAGGGCCTGGGCCTGGGCCTTTCGATCTCCTACAACATCATCAAGGACTTCGGCGGCACGCTGACGGTGGGTGCAGCGGCCGGCGGGGGCGCGGTCTTCACTGTCGAGCTCAGGTCCGCCGAGGCCGGCAGCGAGGCGGCATGAGCCGCCGGCCCGGGATCCTCCTGATCGACGACGAGGCCGAGCTGCGCGCGTCGACCGCGCAGGCGCTGGACCTCGCCGGCTTCGACGTGCAGGACCTCGCCCAGGCGGAACGCGCGCTTGACCTGGCGGGCTTCGGCTTTCCGGGGATCGTGATCACCGACATCCGGATGCCTGGAATGGACGGGCTGTCGCTGATGACGCGGCTGCACGAGATCGACCGCGAGATCCCGGTGATCCTGATCACCGGGCACGGCGACGTGCAGCTTGCGGTGCGCGCGATGCGGCAGGGCGCCTGGGACTTTGTCGAGAAGCCGTTCCCCGCCTCGGTCCTGGCCGATACCGCCCAGCGCGCGCTCGACTACCGGCGGCTGGTGCTGGAGAACCGGCTGCTGCGTGCCGCGGCCGGTCAGGCCGACGACCTGGAAAGCCGGCTGATCGGGCGGTCGCCCGCGGTGGTCGACCTGCGCCGCCGCATCCGCACCATCGCCCCGACCGAGGCCGACGTTCTGATCGTCGGCGAGACCGGGGCGGGCAAGGACCTCGTGGCGCGGGCACTGCACGACCTGTCGCCCAGGGCGCGGGGACCCTTCGTCGCCATCGACTGCGCCGCCCTGCCCGCGCAACTGATCGAAAGCGAGCTTTTCGGCCACGAGGCGGGCGCATTCCCCGGCGCTCTGCGCGCCCGCTTCGGCAAGTTCGAGCACGCCCGCGGCGGCACGGTCCTCCTGGACGACATCGCCTCGATGCCGATCGACCTGCAGGGCAAGCTCCTGCGGGTCATCGAACGCCGCGCGATCACGCGGCTTGGCAGCCACGACGAGGTGGCGCTGGACCTGCGATTCATCGCGACGGCGCGCGCCCCGCTCGAGGACGAGGTCGCGGCCGGACGGTTCCGGGCCGACCTGCTCTATCGCCTGGCGGTCGTCACGCTGCGGGTCCCGCCGCTTGCCGAGCGGCGCGAGGATGTGGCGCTTCTGTTCCTCAGGCTGGCGGCCGAGGCCTCCGTGCGCCACCGCCGCGAGCCCGTCGATGTTTCCCCGCAGGTCATTGCCGCAATCTCGGCGCGGGCCTGGCCCGGCAACGTGCGCGAACTCAGGAACGCGGCCGACCGCTACGTGCTGGGCCTTGGCCTCGACGGACCCGAACCGGACGAGGCCGGCCCCCGCCGGCTGGCCGATCGCGTCGCCGCCTTCGAGCGCCGCGCGATCGAGGCCGAGCTTGCCGCCCATGGCGGGGCGTTGAAGCCGACCTACGAATCCCTCGGCCTGTCGCGCAAGACCCTGTGGGAGAAGATGCAGAAGCATGGCATCGACAAGGCCCACTTCGACGACGATGAGTCCGGCTGAAGGAGGCGCTTGGGTAGAAATGCCCCCGCGCGGGAAGGCCGATGTTACGGTTTCCACCCATCGGGGGCCTGGCGGGCCCGAATATGCGCCGAAAGGCCGCCCTTGAGTCTTGCCTGACGGGCGGCAGGGCTGTTCAACCGCCCCACCGCCCGCCGGCCCGACCATGCGGCCCGGCGTAACCGGCCACAACCGGCCGACCTGTCTGACCCGGGAGGACCACGATGCAGACCAAACACCTGGCCATGCTGGCCACTGCGACCGCGCTTGCCGCCGCGCCCTCGCTTGCGCAGGACGTCGACCGCACCGGCTGGCCGACCAGCTTCACCGTAGGCACCGCCAGCCAAGGCGGCACCTTCTTCGTCTACGGCTCGGGCTGGGCCAACCTCGTTGCCGAAGAGCTGGGCATCACCGGCGCCGGCGAGGTGACGGGCGGCCCGATGCAGAACATGGCGCTGGTCCACACCGGCGATCTGGCCTTCGGTCTGACCACGCTCGGTCCGGCCGCGGAGTCTCTGGCCGGCACCAACCCGATTGCCCCGGGCCTCGCCATGGACAACGTCTGCGCCATCTTCCCGATGTACCAGACGCCGTTCCACCTCGCGGCGCTGTCGTCGTCGAACATCACCTCGATTTCCGAGATCCCGGACGGCGCGCGCGTCGGCTTCGGACCGGCAGGGTCGTCGGCCGACACCTACTTCCCTCTGATGCTGGAAGAGCTCGGCGTGACGTTCGAGCGGCGCAATGGGGGCTGGGACGATCTCGGCGGCCAGATGCAGGACGGTCTTCTCGATGCGATCGGCTTCGCCGCCGGCGTTCCGATCCCGACGGTCAGCCAGCTCGAGGTGCAGACCACGATCAACATCGTCGGGTTCACCGAGGAGGAACTGGCAACCGTGACCTCCAAGTTCCCGGTGTCGCGCTACGAGATCTCGGCCGATACCTACAAGACGCTCGAGGCGCCGCTGCCCTCGGTCGCAATGTGGAACTTCGCCATCGCCAACTGCGACCTGCCGGAGACCTTCGTCTACGAGGCGACCCGCATCGCGATGGAGGACAATGCGCGGATGGTGAACATCCACAGCTCGGCCACCGAGACCCTGCCGGAACATTGGGACAAGAACAACGTCCTGCCCTGGCATCCGGGCGCCGCGCGCTGGTTCAACGAGAACGGCGCCACGATCCCCGCCGACATGATCCACGGCGGCTGACGCCGGATCCGTGCTAGACTGACGGACGGGCCGCCCGCGCGGCGGCCCGCCTCGCACCGTGGGCGGCCCGGGCGCCGCAAGAGCCTTCGGGACCCGAAGGACGGGGGGACATCGACATGACCGACCATGCGCGGGCTGACGACGACGGCATGATTCTGGCCGACGGGGTCGACGAGGAACCCGTCGAGAGCAACCGGCGGATTTTCGAGGGGCGGTCCTTCGTCCTGATCTCGGTCGTCGCGGCGATCTATGCGGCCTTTCACATGGCCGCGCTCAACGGCCTGTCGCTGTCGGAGATGACCGGCGGCATCGTGAACCTGCCGTTCCTTCCCTCGCTGCCGATGGAGACCTGGAACTTCCGCATCGTGCACATCGCGGGCGCGCTGCTTCTGGGCTTTCTTCTGTTCGCCGCCGGCAGTTTCGACGAAAGCGACCTTGGCGGCACGAAGCCGACGACCTGGATCGCCTACGCGCTCATGGTCCCGGCGCTCTGGTCCTTCGGCGCGGCCCTGTCGTTCTGGATCGAGATCCGGGGCGGCGTGACGTGGAACGGCATCGACGAGCGCATCCGTTTCAACGAGACCTGGGTCTACGGCGCGCCGCTTCTTGTCGCCACCTTCGGCGGGATCGCCCTGTCCTGGGTGCACCGCCGCGGCCGCGGTACCTTCACCGCGCCCGACATCGTGCTTGCGGTCTGCGGGGCGTCGGTCGCGGCCTACCTGATCACCATCTTCGGCACGCTGATGCGCAACTCGACCGGGACGCCCTTCGCCCCGATCGGGATGTCGCTGGCCGCCATTGCCGGCACCGCCCTCATCATGGAACTGACGCGCCGCGTGGCGGGCATGGCGCTGATCCTGATCTCGGCGATCTTCCTCGGCTACGTCTTCGTCGGTCAGTACCTGCCGGGCTTCCTGAACTCTCCCGCCATCGCCTGGCCGCGCTTCTTCTCGCAGCTCTACACCGATGCGGGCATCCTCGGCGCCACGACGGCCGTCAGTTCGACCTACATCATCCTCTTCATCATCTTCGCGGCCTTCCTGCAGGCCTCGAAGGTCGGCGACTACTTCGTGAACTTCGCCTTCGCCGCCGCAGGCCGCTCGCTGACCATCCCGCTTATGAAGAAGCTCGGCTATTCCAAGAACACAGCCGGCGCGGTCGAGGCCGCCGCCTCCACCGGCGGGCAGATCATGCCGCCGATCATGGGCGCGGGCGCCTTCATCATGGCCGAGGTGACCGGCATCCCCTACCAGGACATCGCCATCGCCGCGATCATCCCCGCACTTCTCTACTTCGTGTCGGTCTACTTCATGGTCGACCTCGAAGCCGCCAAGCTCGGCATGCGCGGGATGCGCGAAGATGAACTGCCGAAGCTGCGCGCGATGGCCCGAAGGGCGTTCCTGTTCATTCCCATCGTCATCCTGATCGCCGCGCTTTTCATGGGCTATTCGGTGATCCGCGCCGGCACGCTGGCCACCGTCGCGGCGGCGGTGGTCAGCTGGCTGACTCCCTACCGCATGGGCCCGCGCTCGATCTTCAAGGCGTTCGAGATCGCCGGCGTGATGTCGATCCAGATCATCGCGGTCTGCGCCTGCGCAGGGATCATC
>JALORM010000199.1 GCA_025458985.1 Paracoccaceae bacterium
GCCTCGGCCACCTCGTGCATCTGCCGCGTCCTGATCTGCACCTCGACGCGTTTGCCGTCGCGGCCCGAGACGGTGGTGTGGATCGACCGGTAGCCGTTCGACTTGGGCTGGCTGATGTAGTCCTTGAACCGTCCCGGCACCGCGCGCCAGCGCCGATGGATCGCGCCGAGGACGCGGTAGCAGTCGGTGTCGGCCTGACAGATGATGCGGAAGCCGTAGATGTCGGACAGGCGCGAAAAGCCCTGGTCCTTCTCCTGCATCTTGCGCCAGATCGAATAGGGCTTCTTGGCGCGGCCGAAGACCTCGGCGTCGATCCCTTCGCGGTCAAGCTCGGCACGGATGTCGGCAGTGATCTTGTGGTTCACGTCGCCCGATTCGCGCTGGAGCGTGATGAACCGCCGGATGATCGAGTTGCGCGCCTCGGGGTTCAGCACCCGGAAGGCGAGGTCCTCGAGTTCCTCGCGCATCCATTGCATCCCCATGCGTCCGGCGAGAGGGGCGTAGATCTCCATCGTCTCGCGCGCCTTGACCGCCTGCTTGGCGGCCGGCAGCGACCGGATGGTGCGCATGTTGTGCAGCCGGTCGGCCAGCTTGACCAGGATCACCCGCAGGTCCTTGGACATCGCCATGAACAGCTTGCGGAAGTTCTCGGCCTGCTTGGTCTCGGACGACGACAGCTGCAGGTTCGTCAGCTTGGTGACACCGTCCACCAGCTCGGCCACCTCGTGGCCGAACTTCTCCTCGACCTCGGTATAGGTGCTCTTGGTGTCCTCGATCGTGTCGTGCAGCAGCGCCGTGATGATGGTGCTGTCGTCCAGCTGCTGTTCGGTCAGGATCGCGGCGACCGCCACGGGATGGGTGAAGTAGGGTTCGCCCGAATGCCGCTTCTGGCCTTCGTGCATGCGCAGGCCGTAGGCATAGGCCTCGCGCAGCATCACCTCGTTGGTGCGTGGGTTGTAGTTGCGGACGAGGGCGACCAGGTCGTCGGCGTCGATCATCCCTCACCCGCCCCGCGAGGCCGGAAGCCCCGCCTAGCGCAGCTCCTGCGCTTCCATGAGCGCCCGAAGCAGCTTTTCCTCGGACATGTCGTCGTGCTGCGGGCGGTCGGCCTCGGCGCTCATCAAGAGCGCCATGGCGTCTTCCTCGGGCTCGTCCACCTCGATCTGGGTCTGGTGGCTTGCGATCATCCGCTCGCGCAGGTCGTCGGCGCTCTGGGTCTCTTCGGCGATCTCGCGCAGCGCGACGACCGGGTTCTTGTCGTTGTCGCGGTCGACCGTGATCGGCGCGCCGGCAGCAACCTCGCGCGCCCGGTGGGCGGCCAGCATCACGATTTCGAACCGGTTCGGAACCTTGTCAACGACGTCTTCAACCGTCACGCGGGCCATCGCGTCTCTCCAAATCCATGGGGAAGCCGGAAGCGGCTATGTATAAGGCGCGCCGCGACTTGGCAAGGCCGGATCGCGCAACCTTGCCCGCCCCGGAGGCGACCAAGGGTCTGTGCGGAATTGCGGAATAGCCTGTGCGCTGCCACCGGCCCTGTTGCCGCTACGTCACCCGGCGACAATCGGCTGCAGGCCCAAGCGTCAACCTTGCGATGCATTCAATCTGAGCTATGTTCGGAACGTTGTGACCTGCCACGCTGCGCTGCCGCCACTCACGGGCCGGAGTCTGGCAGGGACGCGCAAAAGGAATTTGAGCGATGTTCTATAGGGACGAACGGCTGGCGCTGTTCATCGACGGGTCCAACCTCTATGCGGCCGCGAAGGCCTTGGGCTTCGATATCGACTACAAGCTCCTGCGCGACGAATTCAAGCATCGCGGCAAGCTGGTCCGCGCCTTCTACTATACGGCGCTTCTGGAAAGCGATGACTATTCGCCGATCCGCCCGCTGGTCGACTGGCTGCATTACAACGGATTTTCGATGCGGACCAAGCCTGCCAAGGAATATACCGACTCGATGGGCCGGCGGAAGGTGAAGGGCAACATGGACATCGAGCTGACGGTCGATGCGATGGAGCTTGCGCCGCGCGTCGACCACATCGTGCTGTTCTCGGGCGACGGCGACTTCAAGCCGCTGGTCGAAAGCCTTCAGCGTCAGGGCGTGCGGGTCTCGGTCGTCTCGACGATCCGCAGCCAGCCGCCGATGATCGCCGACGAGCTGCGCCGCCAGGCCGACAACTTCATCGAACTGGACGAACTGCGCGAAGTGATCGGCCGCCCGCCGCGCGAACCGCGCGAGCCGCGCGAGACGTCCAGCCGCGAGGCTGCGGGGGCCAACTGACGGCTCAGTGCCGGCCAAGGCGGCTGGACCTCGGGCCGCGGCTGGCCTACCTGTGGACCAGGCCGTCGCAGGACCCCGGCAGGATAGATGACCAGACCACCACTGACCCTTCGCCTCGCCGCGCCGCGCGGGTTCTGTGCGGGCGTCGACCGCGCCATCAAGATCGTCGAGATGGCGCTGGAGAAGTGGGGGGCCCCCGTCT
The DNA here is from genome assembly GCA_025458985.1 of Paracoccaceae bacterium. Lineage (GTDB taxonomy): Bacteria > Pseudomonadota > Alphaproteobacteria > Rhodobacterales > Rhodobacteraceae > JALORM01. Next base: position 2,484 of record JALORM010000199.1, read on the forward strand.
ACGTGCGGCACGAGATCGTGCACAACCGGTATGTGGTCGACGACCTGCGGGCGAAGGGTGCGGTCTTCGTCGAGGAACTGGACGACTGCCCCGGCGACCGCCCGGTGGTGTTCTCGGCCCACGGCGTGCCCAAGGCCGTCCCGGCCGAGGCGGCGCGGCGGCAGATGATCGCGGTCGACGCGACCTGCCCGCTGGTCACCAAGGTCCACAACGAGGCAAAGCGCCATTCCGAGAACGGCCTGCAGATGGTGATGATCGGCCATGCCGGCCACCCCGAGACGGTGGGCACGATGGGGCAGCTTCCCGAAGGCGAGGTGCTGCTGGTCGAGACGGTGGAGGATGTCGCCTCGGTGCAGGTGCGCGACCCCGGCCGGCTGGCCTTCGTCACGCAGACCACGCTGTCGGTTGACGACACGGCCGAGATCGTCGCGGCGCTGCGCGCCCGCTTCCCCGCCATCGTCGGCCCGGGGAAGGAGGACATCTGCTATGCCACCACCAACCGGCAGGCGGCCGTCAAGGCGATGGCGCCCGCGATCGACGCGCTTCTGGTGATCGGAGCGCCGAACTCGTCGAACTCCAAGCGCCTGGTCGAGGTCGGGCAGGCCGCCGGCTGCGGCTATGCCCAGCTTGTCCAGCGCGCGGCCGACATCGACTGGCGCGCGCTTCACGGGATCCGGTCGGTCGGGCTGACCGCCGGGGCCTCGGCCCCGGAGGTGCTGGTCAACGAGGTGATCGACGCCTTCCGCGCCCGCTACGACGTGACCGTCGAGACGGTGGAGACCGCCGTCGAGGACGTGGAGTTCAAGGTTCCGCGCGTGCTGCGCGAGCCGGCATGAGCGCCGATGCCGCGACTCTCGCCGTCTATGCGGCGCATGGCTTGGCTTATGCCGACCGGATCCGCGCCGACGCGCCGGATGCGGCACTGTCGGCCTTCATGGCCCTGCTTCCCGCAGGCGCCTCGGTTCTGGACCTCGGCTGCGGGCCCGGGCAGGATTCGGCGTTCCTGACGGCGGCAGGGTTCCGGCCCGACCCTGTCGACGCGTCGGCCGAGATGGTCGCGCTGGCTCGCAGCCGCCACGGGCTGGACGCGCGGCTCGGCGATTTCGACGGGCTGACCGCCGAGGACACCTATGACGGGATATGGGCGAACTTCTCGCTTCTGCATGCCGCGCGCGCCGACCTGCCCCGGCACCTTGGCGCCTGCGTCCGCGCGCTCAGGCCCGGAGGGCTTCTCCACGTCGCGATGAAGACCGGCCGCGGCGAGAGGCGCGACGGGTTCGGGCGGTTCTATGCCTACATCACGGCAGACGAGTTGCGCGGACTTGTCGAGGCGGCCGGTGCACAGGTCGTCCATGTCGAGGAAGGCGCCGGCAGCGGCCTGTCGGACAGCATCGAGCCCTTCGTCGTGATCCGCGCCCGCAAGAGCGACACCCCGTGACGGGCGCTTACCTCAGCTTCGAGGGCTGTGTGGTCCCGGTCGATTGGGGGCGCGCGACCTATACCGTCCTGCCGCTGCCCGAGCCGGTCGCGGCAGCGCTTACGGCAGCCGGCGCGCGACGTGTCGAGGGCGAGATCGCCGAGCACCCGGTGAACCTGGCGCTGTCGCGCGCGCCGGTGGTCGAGGGCTTGTTCCTCTGGGCGGGGCAGTCGCTTCTGGACCGCATCGGCATCGCGCCCGGCGAGCCGGTCGAGGTTCGGCTGCGTCCCGCCCCGGACGACCGCGTGGAGGTTCCTCCCGACGTCGCCGCCGCGTTGACCTCGGCAGGCGCGACCGGGGAATGGGAAGGGCTGACCCCGGGCCGGCGGCGCGGACTGCTCTACCAGATCGAGACGGCAAAGCGGCCGGAGACTCGTGCGAAGCGTATCTCCGGTCTGATCGACGGGATTTCCGCAGGAACCACGGGGCAGAGGGCATGACCCAAATCCCGCGCGCCGCCCTGATCCTCGGCCTGGCCGGGCTGATACCCTTCGTCTGGGGCACCCTGACACTGGTGTCCGACGACCTTGCCGCCCTCGGCGCCGCGGCCTTCGGCCCGCGCTTCATCGGGCCCTATGTCGGGCTCGCCTACGGCACCGTGATCCTGTCGTTCATGTCGGGCGTTCTGTGGGGTTTCGCGACCAGGGCCGAAGGCCGGGTGGCCGCCACCGGCTATGCGCTGTCGGTCATCCCGGCGCTCTGGGCGTTCTTCTTCGTGGGTGGCGGCCCGGT
>JALORM010000200.1 GCA_025458985.1 Paracoccaceae bacterium
GGCCCCTGCCGGGCAAGGAGCGGCGGGGCAAGGTGGAAGGACACCCGCAGGTCCCCGTCGAATTCGTCGCGCGCCTTCGCTGCCGACTCCCTCAGCAGCCGTGCCACCTCGTATTCGTCCTTGTAGGCGAGAACCTTGTGATAGCCCTTGGCGACCGCGCCCCGCAGACGCGCGTCCGTCACGCCCTCCACCAGCTTGCGGTAGCGCCGCGCGAGGCGCGCCGACTGGTAGGCGGTCAGGTGGTCGGCGCGGAAGGCGATCTGTTGCTCAAGCCCGCGCGGCTTCTCGACCACCACCGGCGTCATCGCCTGCGCCGCGGCCATCGGCATCTCGGCCGCCCAGCGCCCGATCTCGAAGGCCCGAAGGTTGGCCTCGACCGCCGCGCCGTTCAGCGCGATCGCCTTCAGGATCGCGGCATGGGTCAGCGGCACCCAGCCCTTCTGCCAGGCCGCCCCGAACACGATCATGTTGGAATAGATCGTGTCGCCCATCAGCGCCTGCGCCAGACGCGAAGCGTCGAAGGTCTGAAGCCGCCCCTGCAGCCGCGCCTGCAGCGCCATCTTCAGATCGTCCGACGGGATGCGGAACTCGGTGTCACGGGTGAAGGCGCCAGTCACGATCTCGTGGTCGTTGACCACTGCCGCAGTGCGGCCCGTCCGCATCAGCCCCAGCGTCTTGGCGCCCGCCGTCACCACCAGGTCGCCGCCGATCACCGCGTCGGCCTCGCCCGTCGCCACGCGGATCGCGCTGATGTCCTCGGGGCGGTCGGCAAGCCGGCAGTGGATGTGGACCGCGCCGCCCTTCTGGGCGAGGCCCGCCATCTCCATCATGCCCGCGCCCTTGCCGTCGAGCGCCGCGGCCTGCGCCATGATCGCGCCCACCGTCACCACGCCGGTCCCGCCGACTCCGGTCACCACGACGTTCCACGTTCCGCGGATTTCCGGCAGCGCGGGCTGGGGCAGGTCGGGGATGTCGACCGCCCGCGTCGCGGCCTTGCGGAGCTTCGCCCCCTCGACCGTCACGAACGAGGGGCAGAAGCCCTTGAGGCAGCTGAAGTCCTTGTTGCAGGACGACTGGTCGATCGCCCGCTTGCGGCCCAGTTCCGTCTCGACCGGCACGATCGACACGCAGTTCGACTGCACGCCGCAGTCGCCGCAGCCCTCGCAGACGTCGGTGTTGATGAACACCCGACGGTCGGGGTCGGGGAACTGTCCGCGCTTGCGGCGGCGGCGCTTTTCGGCGGCGCAGGTCTGCACGTAAAGAATGACCGACACGCCCTTGATATCGCGAAACTTCTTCTGCACGGCCTCAAGGTCTGCGCGCTCGTGCCGCTCGATCCCCTTGGGAAAATCTGCCCAGTCGGGTTCTTCCTTGGCGTCGTAGACGACGGCGAGGCGCCCCACCCCCATCGCCATGACCTCGCGCGCGATCTGCGCGGCGTCGAGCCCGCCTTCGTTCTTCTGCCCGCCGGTCATCGCGACCGCGTCGTTGAAGAGGATCTTGTAGGTGATGTTCGTGCCGGCGGCGAGCGCGGCGCGGATCGCCATGACGCCCGAATGGTTGTAGGTGCCGTCGCCGAGGTTCTGGAAGACGTGCCCGCGGGTCGAGAACGGCGCCTCGCCGATCCAGTTCGCGCCCTCGCCGCCCATGTGGGTGTAGCCGATGGTCGAACGGTCCATCCACTGGACCATGTAGTGGCAGCCGATCCCGGCATAGGCGCGGCTGCCCTCGGGCACCTTGGTCGACGAGTTGTGCGGGCAGCCCGAGCAGAAATAGGGAATGCGCGCCGCCAGGTCCTTGGCGTTGTCGGCGCGCCGCGCCTCGTCCAGCATCTTCAGCCCGGCGCGGATGCGGTCGGTGCCGCGCCCTTCCTCGACCAGGATCTCGCCGATCCGCTCGCCGATCAGGATCGGGTCCAGCGCGAAGCGCGTCGGAAACAGCTCGACCCGGCGCCCGTTCTCGTAGCTGTCGCCCTTGTGCCAGCCGTAGACGCGCCGGCCGCGGCGGTCGTCGAACAGCGCCTCCTTGACCTGCACCTCGATCAGCTTGCGCTTTTCCTCGACCACGACGACGAGGTCGAGCCCCTCGGCCCAGTCGTGGAAGCTGTCCATGTCCAGCGGGAAGACCTGGCCGACCTTGTAGGTGGTGATCCCCAGCCGCTCCGCCTCGGCCTCGTCGATCCCCAGCAGCGACAGCGCATGGACAAGGTCCAGCCAGTTCTTGCCCGCCGCGACGAAGCCGATCCTCGCCCCCGGCCTCCCCCAAACCCTGCGGTCCATTCTGTTCGCCTTTGCAAAGGCTTCTGCGGCGAACCTCTTGTGATCTATCATCCGCGCTTCCTGCGCGACGGGGGTATCCACCAGGCGGATATTCAGCCCGCCCTCCGGCATCCGGAACTCGGGCGTCACGAACCGCATCCGGTCGGGGCGGCCGTCCACGACCGCGGTCGCCTCGACGGTGTCCTTCATCGTCTTCAGCCCCACCCAGACGCCCGCAAAGCGGCTCAGCGCCCAGCCATAGAGCCCGTAGTCGAGGATCTCCTGCACGCCCGCGGGGCTGACGACGGGCATGTAGGCGTCGACCATCGCCCAGTCCGACTGGTGCAGCGTGGTCGAGGATTCGCCCGTATGGTCGTCGCCCATCGCCATGAGCACGCCGCCATGGCGCGAAGTGCCCGCCATGTTGGCGTGCCGCATCACGTCGCCCGACCGGTCCACGCCAGGCCCCTTGCCGTACCAGAGCGCAAAGACCCCGTCGAAGCGCCCCTCGCCCCGCAGTTCGGCCTGCTGGCTGCCCCAGATCGCGGTCGCGGCCAGGTCCTCGTTCAGCCCCGGCTGGAACAGCACGTCGGCTGCCTCCAGCTCCCGCCGCGCCCGGGTCATCTGCATGTCGACCGCGCCAAGGGGCGATCCGCGGTACCCGGTGACATAGCCCGCCGTGTTCAGCCCCGCCGCCCGGTCCCGCGCCTTCTGCATCAGGACAAGGCGCACCAACGCCTGGGTGCCGTTCAGCAGGACCGGGCTCTTGGCCAGATCGAACCGGTCCTGAAGCGAGATGTCCTGAAGGGTCATGCGCGCGCCTCCCGTCGTTCGCAGCCTAGCACGGATTATAGGTCAAAATCGCTGACCTACAAACCTCTTTTCCGGGGAAGTCTTCGTTTGCAACCGCAGCAATCCGCAGAGTAGTCTCCCGCCGCGTTAGCGCCCGACAAACGAAACGGAATTGCGCCCTTGGACTGGGACAAGCTCAGGATATTCCATGCCGTGGCGGAAGCCGGCAGCCTCACCCATGCGGGCGAGCAACTGCACCTGTCGCAATCGGCCGTCAGCCGGCAGATCCGGGCGCTCGAGGAAAGCCTCGACACCACGCTCTTCCACCGCCACGCCCGGGGGCTGATTCTCACCGAACAGGGGGAACTGCTGCACGAGGCGACAAGCGCGATGGTCAAGCGGCTCGACACCGCCGCTGCCCGCATCCGCGACAGCGAGGAAGAGGTCTTCGGCGAGCTGCGCGTGACCACGACGACCGGCTTCGGCTCGCTCTGGCTCGCCCCCCGCCTGCCCGCGCTCTATGCCAAGTATCCCGACCTCAAGATCGACCTCATCCTCGACGAACGCGTGCTCGACCTGCCGATGCGCGAGGCCGATGTCGCGATCCGGATGAAGGAACCGTCGCAGGCCGACCTGATCCGCCGCAAGCTGATGAGCGTGCACATGCGGCTTTACGCGACGCCGGAATACCTGGCCGAACGGGGCACGCCCGAGACGCTGGAGGACCTGTCCAAGCACCGGCTCGTCTGCCAGCACGTCGCCTCGGCGCAGGTCTCCGCGGGTGCGAACTTCGTGCGGCACCTGCTGACCTACGATGTCCCCTCGACGCTGACGGTCAACAACTACTTCGGCGTGCTTCAGGCCGTGCTTGCCGGGCTCGGCATCGGCGTGCTGCCCGACTACGTGATCGAGGATTTCCCGCAGATCGTGCGCGTGCTGCCCGACACCGAATCGGGCGAGATTCCGGTGTTCCTTGCCTATCCGGAAGAGCTTCGTCAGTCCAAACGCGTCGCCGCCTTCCGCGATTTCGTCAGCGAAGAGATCTTTGCGCGCCGCCAGAGACTGCGGGATTCGGCTACAACTGGCGGTTGACGGCCCCTTCGCGGCGCCCAAGTGAGGCTTGAGCGCAACGCATGGCCGCCATGCTTGTCCCGTGGGGTGTTTTGGCTTGAACGAAACAACCTGCGCTCATAATTCATGCATGAGGCCGGTCGCGGGCTTGCTCGTGCGGCTTCACCTCCCTGTTGGACTTTGGCCGAGCTTAGTCTCGGCCTTTTTTTTGCCCCGGGCCCGCCGCTGCGGCCCGTGCGGCGCCAGACGCCTCCGGCGCCGCCCGGTTGCGTGTCGCCGGCACAGTCCTTCAGCCGCGCCGAGAGGCACGGCACACCCTTTCCCCTCTGGCGCGCTTCGTCTAGGACATGCCCGCGACGCCGAGCGCCCGGGGGAACAGGATGGAAGAGCCGACGATCACGCCAGAGCTGGTGGCCGCGCACGGGCTGAAGCCCGACGAGTATGACCGCCTTCTGGGGATCGTCGGGCGGGTGCCGACCTTCACCGAACTCGGCATCTTCTCGGCGATGTGGAACGAACACTG
>JALORM010000201.1 GCA_025458985.1 Paracoccaceae bacterium
CGGCGGGCCTTCAGCGCCTCGACCAGCCGGGCATAGGCCAGCGCACGCTCCAGCCCCGGCCTGCGTGCCCGCAATGCGGCGCCGAGCGCCGCGGGGGCGTCTCCGGCGATGCGGTCGTGGGACGCGAGGATCGCCGCCGCCGCCGCCGCCGACAGCCGGTGCGACACCGAGGCCGCGTGACGGCGGTAGAGGTAGGTCGGGTCCGGGAGCAGCGCGTACCGCGCGCCGCCGATCAGAAGGCGCAGCACGAGGTCGTAGTCCTCGCCCACCGTCAGCGTCTCGTCATAGCGCAGGCTGCCCAGCGCGCTCCGGCGGATCAGCGGCTTGAGGTAGCCGTAGGCCGGCAGCCGACCGCCCTCGCCGCTGGCGGCCAGGAACGCGGCTGCATCGACCTCCTGCGGGGCGCACAACGCAAGCGGATGCAGCAAGGTCCGGCCACCCGTGCCCGGGGCGGTTCCGAAGAACACGAGGTCATCGGCCACAAGGTCGGCGCCAAGCCGGTCCGCCGCGGCGATCATCCGCGCCAGCCGTTCCGGGTGGATCAGGTCGTCGCCGTCGACCACGGCGATCCAGTCCCCCCGCGCTGCGGCAAGCGCGCGGTTGCGCGCGGCCCCCGGCCCCCCGGGCGCGCCCTCCGGGCGCAGCACCAGCCGCAGCCGGCCATCGCCTGCGGCAAGGTACCGGACGAGGTCGGGGCTGCCGTCGTCCGACCCGTCGTCCGACACGATCAGCTCGAGATCGGCGTGAGTCTGCCGCAGCACCGAACCGATGGCGGCGGGCAGGTGCCCAAGGCCGTTGCGGTTGGCCATCAGGACCGAGACCGTCATGGTCCCCGCCCGGCGAGACGTGTAGCCTGCCCCGACACCGCACAACCCAGAAGCGAAGCAGCCTCGTGACCGTTCATCCGCCTTTCCGCATCGACCTTCCGCCCGATTCCTCGCCACCCGGCGCCGCGATGCCCATGGCACGGGCGCCGAACGCTCCGGCCGACGTCGCCGACCCGGGCCAGGGGCGCACGCGCCCGCTGGGGCATGGCAGGCTTCGCCGCAGGAGGATACGGCCCGTGCGCACTGCCGCCGCCCAAGCCCTTGCCGTGGCCCTGGCCGTGCTGGCGGTTCCGCCTGCCGCGCGGGCGGTGACGGCAGGGGCCGCGTTCTTCGAGCCCTTCGACCGTCTCGATCCGGCGCGCTGGTACGTCTCGGACGGCTGGACCAACGGCGACCACCAGAACTGCCTCTGGTCGCGCAAGGCGGTGCAGATCGCCGACGGCGTCCTGACGCTGGCCCTGATCCCGGGAACCGGCGACGGAGCCGATGCCGCGGCCGCGGGCCATCTCTGCGGCGAGGTGCAGACCGACCGCCGCTACGGCCACGGCACCTACGAGGCGCGCATCCGCACCTCGGATGTCTCGGGCCTCAATGCGGCGTTCTTCACCTACATCGGTCCGGTCCATGACAAGCCCCATGACGAGATCGACGTCGAGATCCTGACAAAGGCCCCCGGGACGGTAGAGCTGAACACCTTCATCGGGGGCAAGATGCTGAACGGCGCCAAGGTGCCGCTCGACCCGGCGGCCGACGAAGGCTTCCGCGTCTATGCGTTCGAGTGGAGCCCCGAGGGCATCCGCTGGTTCGTCGACGGGCGCGAGGTGCACGCCGCCGAAGGCCCGCTGCCGGCCAATCCGATGAAGATCTACCTCAGCCATTGGAGCACCGGGACGCTGACCGACTGGATGGGTCCCTTCGCGGTCCCCGAGGGTCCGGTCGCGATGGAGGTGGACTGGGTCGCCTTCACACCGCTTGGCGCGGACTGCCACTTCCCCGAGTCGCTGCTGTGCCGGTAGCCTTGCGCCGACAGGCGTCGCCCGGGGACCTCGTGGTGACGCTCTGCCCCAACGCGGTCCTGACCCTTGCCGCTCTGACGGCGCTGCTGTTCGTGCCGCTGATGGGCGGCGCGGCGGCGGCGGGGTTCCTGGCCTTCGGGCTGGCGCTGGTGGTGCGCCGCCCCGCCGCGACACTGGCCGAGGCCCGGGCGCAGGCGCCGTTGTGGCTGCTGGCGCTCTGGTGCCTCGCCTCGGTGATCTGGTCCGACGAACCCGCGCTGACGCTGCGCTACGGCGCGCAGCTTGCGGTGACATTCGCGGTTGCCATCGCGATGGCCTCGCGGCTTGCGCCGCTCACCTTCCTCAAGCTGGCGCTCATGGCCTACCTTCTGGCCGCGCTGGCGGGCTTCGCCACCGGACGGGCGCGTGGCGACGGGCTGGGGTTCCTGGGCATCTTCAACAGCAAGAACGCGCTGGCCAACGCCGCGTCGATCCTGCTTCTGGCCGGGGTCTGCCTTGCGGTCGACCGGCGCCTTCCGGCCGGCTGGCGGCTGGCCGGCGCCGGGGCGGCGGGGATCGGCGGGCTTCAGGTCCTGATGGCGCATTCCGTGGGCGGGGCGGTGGCCTCGGCCGCGGTCCTCGGCACGCTGGCGCTGCTGCTGGCGCTGCGCCGGCTGCCGCCCCGGCCGCGCCTGGTCGCGGGGCTGATCGGTGTCCTTGCGGCGGGACTCGCGCTGATCGCGCTCGTCGCGCAGATCGACGTGCTGGCGGCGCGCTTTCTCGACGCCACGGGGCGCGACTTCACGCTGACCGGCCGGACCGACCTCTGGCGCCTGGCCCTGGACGAGATCGCCCACCGGCCGCTGTTCGGGGCGGGGTTCCAGGCGGTCTGGGTCCGCGGCAACCCGCTGGCCGAGATGCTCTGGGCCGAATTCGGGGTGGAAAGCCGCACCGGCTTCCACTTCCACAACGCGTTCCTGTCGAATGCGGTCGAGATCGGTCTGCCCGCCGCACTGCTGCAGGCGGCCCTGGTGCTCGGCGCGCTTGCCGGCGCCCTTGGCTGGGCGCTGCGCGACACCCGCGCCGAGACGCTGTTCGTGGCGCTGTTCCTGGTGCGGCAGGCGGTCCTGTCGCTGATCGAGGTGCCCTACTTCTTCCAGTTCGACCACACCACCGCCCTGACCGTCGTGGCCATCGTCTACGTCCAGCGCGCGCGGGCAGGCCGGCGGGCAGAGGCCGTCCCAATGAGCGGACCTGGCGGCGGCAGGCATTGATCCGGTCACCGGAGCGGTCATCCGCCCTGCTGGGGTCCGGCAGCCAGCCCGGGCAGGTCGGGGCGCACGACCTCGATCAGGTCGCCCGGTTCCAGCGGCGCGTCGAGCCCGTCCGCGGCGACAGCGCCGTCGCGGCGCACCACCACCTCGAACCCGGCGATCCGCCCCGGTTCCGCAAGCCCCCCGGTCAGAAAGGCCGCGATCGAGGATTGCAGCGCGATCCGCTCGCGCGTGGCGGCAAGCGCGACCTCGACGGTCTGCAGCTCGACCAGAAGATCGGCTGCACGGCCTTCGACCAGCTGCACCCTCTCGCTCTGCGCGACCGCACGGCTCTGGCGGGCGCGCAGCATCGCGGTCGAGGTGTCGAGAACCTGGGTCTCGATCGTCACCAGCGTCCGCTCGGCATCCACCAGCCTGTCGCTGACCACCAGTCCGCGGTCGGCAAGCGAGGCGGCGCGCTCCTTCTGCTCCTCGGCCAGCGTCCGCTGGCGACCTAGCGCCTCCTGCTTGGCTTCGAGGGATGCGATTTCCTGGGTGAGCAGGTCGATCCGTCCGTCGATCAGCTCGAGCTCGCGCGCCAGCCGCTCGCGGCGGAGCGCAAGCAGACGCTCTTCGTCGGCGCGCAGCGCCTCGGCGGCGGCACCGCTGACGGCGGCGGTCTCGGGCAGCGCCTCGGCCCCGTCCAGCTCGGCGCGCAGCCGCGCCTGCCGCAGGACCAGCGAGGCCTCCTCGGAAGCCAGGATGCCCAGCTGCGCCTCGGCATTGAGGCGCTGGAGCATCAGGGAATTGTCTTCGTTGGCCGGCGCCAGCGGCCCGCCGGCCAGCGCGATGGCGTGGCGCGCGGTCATGCCGGGATGGAACGGCACCTCGCCCGGGCTGCGTACGGCGCCGCCCACCAGCACCGGCGGCCGTTCGGCGATGGAGACGGCCGCATCGGGCGCCGCGGCCAGGGCGAAGTGCTCCATCAGCGCCGCCCCGATCCGGCCGCCCAGGTCCGCGGGGGCAAGCCCGGCGGCCTCGATCCGGCCGATATGCGGCAGGCTCAGCGTGCCGTCGGGCGCGACCTGGTAGGTGCCGGCGAAGGCGGGCCAGTCGCGCAAGCTTCCCTCTATCGGCATCCACTCGGTCACGCGCAGGTTCAGGACATCATCCGGCGCGATGGCGACCTCGGCCGCCGCCAGGCCGGCCGACAGCGCCGCCGCCAGCGCGGCGGCGCCAAGCCTGCGGGTGGCGATGCTCATCGTGCCCCGCGCGACTGGATCACCGCGGGCACGGTCCTGATCAGGATCCACAGGTCCAGCGGCAATGACCAGTGCCGCAGGTAGAGCCGGTCGAGATGCACCCGTTCGCGGTAGGTCACGTCGCTGCGGCCGCTGATCTGCCAGAGCCCCGTCAGGCCCGGCCGCGCCCGCAGGTAATGGCTGGCCGAGCGGCCATAGATCGCAAGCTCGTCCTCGACCACCGGCCGGGGGCCCACCAGGCTCATTTCGCCCAGAAACACGTTCCACAGCTGCGGCAGCTCGTCGATGCTGAGAGCGGCGTAACGCGGGGGTCCGACGACAGCTTGCGCTCGCGCCGCCAGCGTTCGAGCTCCTCGGGATTGCGCTGAAAATGGGCTTCCAGAACCCGGTCGCCGTCGACGACCATGGTGCGGAACTTCCAGCAGCGGAACCGCTGGCCGCCATGTCCGACGCGTTCATGCCCGTAGAAGATCGGCCCGGGGCCGCCAAGCCGCGCGCCACGCCCGCCATCAGCGGCAGGAAGAACGGCGACGCGGCAAGTACCAGCGCGATGTCGAGCCCGCGTTTCGACAGCCCGCCGATCGCGGCGGGAAGGCCCCGCCAGCGGGGCCGCAGCGTGCTGCCGTCACGCCGGTCGCGCACGGGCGTGACGCCATGCCCGCCGTGCGGATAACTGCTGTTCTCGGCCGGCAGTGCCTGTACTCCGGATGCGCCGTTTGCGCGGTATGGCATCGGGCGGTTCCTCCGCTCGTGTTTGCACCCGCGGCCACGGCCGGGGCGTTGCTTGTGACTGTCTCGCGCCGGCTGGACGATCCCCGGGTGGGTGCGTGCCCTGCGCGGCCTGCTACCCTCCGAGTTGAACAGTCCCTGCCGGGACGCGCAACAGCGGCTGACCCTTCAGAACCCCTGTCCGGCGTGGAGATGCCTACCAAACGTGCGAAAACGGCGGACAACCGCCTCTGGCAAGGCAGAGGGGGATTCGCCTTTAGCGCGAGTAGTGGCCTTTCGGCTCGTGTTATGATCTTCCTCGCAGATCGTGCCTCGCCGCATCGGCGGAGTCGGTGCCGGATTGCTGTGCAGCATGCGGCGATTTCCGCCGAAACGGGGACACCGCGCCTCGAATCGGCGGTGGACCGCCGAAACCGTCCGGGGCGCGAGGTGGACGGGGCCGGCGCAAGCATCGACACTGGGCCGGCGATGACACACTCAATCGGAAGGCGTTGCGCATGAAGCTCTACCACGCCCAGTTCTCGACCGACCTCGACTGCCCGGACAGCCCCGCGCCAACGCGCTCGCTCCTGGTCGCGTCGACGCCGCGCTGCGGCAGCCACATGCTGGGCCATGCGATGACGACGACCGGCCTTCTGGGCGTACCCTTCGAATACTGCAACCGCGCCAACCTGGCCGAATGGAAGCGCCGGCTGGGCACCGCGACGGCCGAGGCAACGCTTGCCGGGGTGATGGGGCGCCGGACGACCCCCAACGGCGTCTTCGGGATCAAGTCGCATTTCGAACACTGCGCCGCCCTGGGGGGCCCGGCAGGCCTCTTCGCCGCGCTGCCAGGCCTGCGCGTCGTGCACCTGCGCCGTGCCGACGTGATGCGGCAGGCGGTGTCCTACGCGGTCGCCAAGCAGACCGGCGTGTGGATCCGCGGGCAGGAGGCCTCGGGCGACCGGGCGCGGTATGACGCCGACCTGATCGCCTGGTGCCTCGACGACATCGCGCTGCAGAACGCCAACTGGGCCAGCGCCTTCGCCGAGGCCGGGATCGAGCCGCTCAACCTCTACTACGAAGAGGTGTCCGCCAACCTGCCGGCGGCGATCGCCGCTGTCGTGCGCTTTGCCGGCGTGATGCCCGAGGACGGGATGATCGAGGTCGAGACGGTGACCGAGCGTCAGGGCGAGGCGGGCCGGATCGGCGACTGGGTGGCGCGCTACGCCACCGACCGGCGCGAACCCGAGCGGCGCGGCCTGCTGCGCGGCCTGCTGCGGGTCTGACCGGTGCGGGTCGCCTTCGCCGGGGGCAACGGGTATCCGCCGGAAGCGGCGGGCGGGGTGCAGAGCAGCACCGATCACCTGGCGCGCGGGCTCATGGCGCGCGGCCATGCGCCTGCGGTCCTGGCGCCGCTGTACGGGGCGGGCTGGTTCGGGCTGAAGGCAAGGGCGCGGCTGAAGCTGGGGCGGGGGGGCCTCGTTGCCGACCGCGCGCAGGGCTATCCCGTCCACCGCGCCTGGTTCCCGCAGGAGCAGGTCGGCGCCTTCGTGCGTGCCGTGCGCCCTGACGTGGCGGTGGTGCAATGCCACGGCACCGTGCCGCTGGCGCAGGCCTTTGCGGCCGAGGGCGTGGCGCTGGTGATCTACCTTCGCAACGTGGAGTTCCATGAGCTTGGCGGCGATCCGGCGAGCCTTCGCGGCGCGCGCTTCATCGCGAATTCGGACTTCACCGCGCGCACCTACCGCGACCGTTTCGGCATCGAGGCGGTCGTGATCCCGCCCACCGTCGACCGCGCCGCCTATGCCGTTGTGCCCGAAGGGCGATTCGTGACCTTCATCGGCCCGGTGCCCGAAAAGGGCCTCGACCGCGCGCTTGAGATCGCGGCGCTCTGCCCCGAGATCCCGTTCCTCTTCGTCGAAAGCTGGCACCTTGCGCCCGAGGCGCTCGCCGCGCTGGAACGGCGGCTGGAGCGGGTGCCGAATGTGACCTTCCGGCGCCGGACGCCCGACATGCGCGGGCTGTTCCGGCAGACCCGGGTG
>JALORM010000202.1 GCA_025458985.1 Paracoccaceae bacterium
TCCTCGCGCATCGCGCGGGGGGCCGAGGTGACCTCCGCCAGTTCCTCGACCAGACCGGTGACCCGCGCCATGTACTCCCAGTCCTTGAATCCGGCCTCGTCGTCGGCATAGGCCACCAGACCGTCGATCCCTTCAAGCAGGCGCCGCAGCCCGGGCGGTTCCGCGGCCGCTTTGGCCGCGGCCGCTGCGGGTGCCGGGGCGGGGGCCGGTTGCCGCGGCGCCGGCGCGGCGGCCGCGGATGACTGCGGGACTTCGGCTGCATCCGGTGCGGCGGGCGTCGTGGGCTCCGCCTCGGGGCCGGCGTCCGATGCGGCCTCGCCGCCCGTAGAATCGCCGACATAGGCAGCCAGCAGTTCGTCGAAGATCTTGGTCGCCGTGCCGCGCACCCGCCTGGGCAGGACGGGGGCGGGGCCGGGCGGGCTTTCCGGCGGCGCTTCGACGGTCTTCTCCGGCTCGGGCTGCGGATCTGCCGGGGCCTTGGGGATCGGCGGCAGCGTCGGCATGACCGGCTTCGGGGCCGGCACCGGGCTCTGCGCCAGCGGCGCCGGTTTCGGCGGCGCCGGATCGGGCTTCGGGAACGCGAAGGGAACCGGTGCAGGGGCAGGTGCAGGGGATGCCTGCGGCGCAGGCGGCTTCGGCGCCGGTGCAGGCTCTGCCGGAGCGGCAGGCGCCAAGGGAGCCGGCGCTGCCGCGGGCGCCGCCGACTGTGGTGGCCCGAGGCGGTTCAGGATCTCGCGCGCAAGCGCGATGTCGTTGCGCCGGGCCAGCCGCGCGACGCCGAGCAGCGAGCCGACCAACGCCTTGCCCCCGGCCTTGTCCCAGGCGGCGGGGTCGGCCACCTTCCCCGACGGTGCGGCGGTCAGCGCGTCGGCCGTGGCGATGCCGATCACGTCGTGGAACTGCGTCTTGGCGCCGACGATCTCGGTTTCCGGCAACGGCCCCAGCGGCGTTCCTTCGGGCGGATCCGGCGGGTGCGTGACGACCAAGAGGCTCTGTGCCTGGAGGCGACGCGGCACCAGCGCCCAGAGCTGACGCTCTTCGTCGGTCCAGCCGCCCTCGGCGGCCACGCACCAGATCAGGATGTCGGCGCGGCTCGCGACCCAGCGCACCTGCTCCTTCTGGGCGTTCCAGTCGCGACCGCCCGGCAGGCTCATGAAACTGAGGAACCGCAGCACCGGGTTCGGAAGGCGGAACTCGACATAGTCGGGGTTGTGCTCGCCGACCCCGGACAGGTCGTTGCCGGGCAGCGGGATGTCGATGCCGCTCCACCAGCTTAGGTAGGCCTCGGAGCGCTCGCCGTAGCGCAGGATGACCGGCAGGCCCTCGCCCGACTGCTTGCGCGGCCGCCCGATCCGTTCGCCGACGAGAAAGCCCGCCAGCAGTGCCTTGCCCGCGCCCGGCAGGCCCAGGACGGCCACCCGGATCGGGTTCGAGATGCGCAGCGACACCCGTTCGGCACGTTTGCGCAGATCCTCGAATGCGGGATCGCCGGCGCGCGGGTCCGCACCGGCGCCGGCGAGGACGGCGTCGAGTTCGGCCAGTTCCTTCTCGGCACTCGGAAAGAGGCTCATCGCGCAATCGGTCCGGCAGGGTCATCCCATGCGGGCGCCCTTGGCCCGCATGGGACGTTCTAGCGGAATTTGATGATTGCGAAAGAGACGTTGTCCTGATCGGGGTCGTGCAGACGTTCCACCGCCGACAGAAGCACCTCGGCGATCTCGGAACTCGACCGCTTCGCGTGCTTGCGCAGCAGCGCCTCGATCTCGTCGTTCTCGAGGAATTGCAGGCCGTCCGAGGCCGCGATCAGCACGTCGCCGGGCACCAGTTCGGTCGGGTTGGCCTTGCAGTCGATCAGCGGGATGCGCCGTCCCATCACGACCGAGGTCAGGGAATTGCGGTCGGGGTGGTTGCGCGCGGTTTCGGGGTCGATCTGGCCGGTCTTCACCATCAGGTCGATCTGAGGCGCAAGCGAATGGTCCTCGTTCAGCTGGCGCAGCTTGCCGCCGCGATAGAGGAACAGGGGCGAGTCGCCGATCGAGATCCAGTAGAGCCGGTCTTCGAAGATGACCGGCGCAAGGAGCGTCGCACCCATCCCCCTGAGCGAGGGGTTCTGCGACACATGCGCATCGATGCAGTCGTTCGCCCCCTGCGCGACGTTGCGCAGGACCTGGCCGATGTTGCCTTCGACGTCGTAACCGTTGCCAAGCTTGAGCTTCAGCTCGCTGAAGACCTCGGTAACCACGATCTTGCTTGCCACGTCGCCGGCGGCATGGCCGCCCATGCCATCGGCCAGAACGGCAAAGCCGAAGGGATTGCCCGCAATGAAATCGGCGGCGACCGCGTCTTCCTGATAGTCGCGGCGGCCGACCGATATGGCGGTGGAGACGTCGTACTTCATTTCAGATGCCGGGTGCTTCGGACTGGTCGCCCCACGAGAAATGCTCGTCGCAGAGCGCGACGAGGCGCAGGCGGGTCTCGCCGATCAGCAGCGTGTCGCCGTTCTTCATCGGCTCGGTGCTGAGCAGGGGCTTGCCATTCAGGCGCACGAGGTTCGACTTGCCGCCGTGGCCGACGAAGAAGGTGCGCGCCTCGGCGTCGTAGGCGATGGCGGCGTGGTTGGTGCGCGAGATCGAGGTGTCGCCGAAGTCGAGCTGGACGCCCTGTCCCTCGTCGCGGCCGACCTGCGAGACGCCGGCCTGAAGCGCGATCGACGCGCCGCGGCCGGGGCCGTCCACGACCACGAGCCAGCCGACCGGGAACCGCACGCCCTGCGCGGCGGCGGCGGGGGCAGCGCGTTCGAAGATGTCGGTCGTGTGGCCCGTGGAGTGCTCGAACCCCAGAAGCCGCGTCTTCACGCGCCCGGTGCGGCGCATCGCGTCGGGCGGCGCTTCGGCGGCTGGGCGGGGTACCGGCGCGGCAGCGCCCGCGCCGAAGGGTGTGGGGGCCGCTGCGGGCTGCGGTGTCGGCACCGCGGCCGGGAAGCCCGAGAAGGGCCTCCGGATCCCCGGACCGGCATCGTGCGGCTCGTCGTCGAAGCCGGGCAGGGGCGCGTCCGGGTCGGCGAGCAGGTCGTCGTCGTCGTTGATCATGTCCCACATGCTGGAGCTGCCACCGGGCGCCGGCGCAGCAAGGTCCCGCATGCCGGCCGGTTGTGACGGCGGCTGCCCGGAGGGCGATGCGCCCGCCGGCGGCGTCGGGTCACCTGCCAGGGGCCCGCTTGCGGACGGGGCCTGCGGATCGCTGCTATCCTCTACGAGCTCGTTCTGCGCCGACATGCGGTCGCGGATCGCCTTCAGTCTCTGCATTACCGACATATTGCGTTCATCCATGTCTGGGCCTTGCCGGAAGCCTGCCAGGTCCGGCGCGTCTCGTGAGGGTTCGGGCATCGGCGAAACTCTCCGATAGGGTGAAATCGTCACTGCACACTGTAACTGAAGGTTGCAGAAGCCATCGGCCGCACGCGACGGCGGGCCGGTGCCTTTCCGGCGGTCTGGTACCGCAACGCAACATCTCAGCGGCTCCTTGTCAGAGGCATGGCAGCCTCTGCCACATTCCCGCCGCGTTCGACGGTGAACCGGGCCTGGGGCGTGCCGCTTTGCGCAAGCGCTGCGATGACCGATTCGAGCGTCTCGGGGCCGTCTATCGCTGTGCCGGTCGCGTTTTCGGACACCAGGACGTCGCCGGCCAAAAGCCCGCCCTCCATCGTGCCGGGAACGACGTAGACCTCGGTCCGCCAGAGGTCGCCGTCGAACATGGCGCGTGCGCGCACCCCGTTCATCAGCGTCACCTCGCGCACGATCGGCGCGGCAAGGGTAACTTCCTCGAAGGCGCCGGCCTCGCTGCGCTTGATCCGCGCCCCGGCGAAGGCGCGCGGGCTTCCGTCGAAGGCCTGCCCCGCGCCAAGGAGGGCAAGGATCGAGGCCTCGTCGCGGACCCAGTCGCCCTTCACGGCGTAGAGGATCGCGCCCTCGGCGATCCATTCGTTCTCGGGTGCGGCCGCTGCGGTCGGCAGGACCTCGACGATCTTGGGGAAACTGCCGCCGACCGCGCTGGGCTCGGTCCGGAACGGCAGGTCGATCTTCCATTGGGTTGCTGCCACCTGCTGCTGCAGCACCAGGGGGTCGCGCGGGGCAGCGGCTTCGGCACTTGCGGGAATCGCGATGTCCTCGCCCGCGCGGGCCTGGGCTGCGGCCCAGGCAGCCGGGTCCGCGAACGAGGGCCGTCCAGCGGCCGGTGCGGTCGCCTCGGTGTCGGCTGCCGGACGCGGCGCGTCGGCTTCGGTGGCGTCGGGCGCCGGATCGAGATTGCCGATATCGGCCTCCGGCGCGGTTTCGGGCGCAGTCACTACGGGCGCCGTCGCGTCAGGCGCCGTCGCTTCGGCAGGGGCGGCCAGCGGCTCGTCTGCGCGGTCACCCGCGACAGCGGCCGGTGCCGGCGGCGGCTGCACCACGGCGCCGGCCGCGGCGACGGTGCGGCCGCTTCCGGCTACCGATGCCGTCTCGGCCACGGCGGCGTCGACGGGCTCCGGCGTCTCGGGCGCGGGGGGTGCGTCCTGTGCCGGGCCAGCGGACACGGCAGTGGCAGGGGGT
>JALORM010000203.1 GCA_025458985.1 Paracoccaceae bacterium
CACCCTCTACCAGCAGCAGCAGGCCTACCTTGCGCGGGCCCGCACCCAGGCCGCGGCCCCGCCGGTCTACCAGACCGCCGCCGCGCCCGCGCCGTTGGCCGCAGGCGCGCCAGCGCCGGTCTTTGCCGCCGCGCCGCCGCCGCAGATGGGCGCGCCCGCAGCTCCGGACGGCACCCTCGGCGCACAGACGCTGGCGGCGCTGGGCGCCCCGGCTGCCGCACCCGCCGCGCCGGCCCCGGGCGGCGAGGTCCAGCCGCTGCGCCAGGTCGAGGTCGCCGAACTGCCGCTCAGCGCGCTTGGCACGCAGGCGCTGCCGTCGCGCCTGCGCCCGCCGTCGCTCAGGCGCCGGCGCCCGCGATGATTGCCGCGCCGGCGCAGGCCAGCGGCAACAACATCGTGGCCTTCGCGCTTGCCACCTCGCACCCGGTCGGCCAGAAGGCCTACCGCCGGGCCAATCCGCTGGGCAACGCGATGGTGACGCGCGCCTGCGGCCGCTACCCCTCGCCGGGCATGGCGCAGGAAGCGTTCCTGACGCGGGGCGGGCCCGAGCGCGACCCGATGGGGCTTGATCCCGACGGCGACGGCTATGCCTGCGGCTGGGACCCGGCGCCGTTCCGCAACATCCGGGGCTGAGGCCGGGGCAGAGGGGTGCGGGTGATCTCTCACCCCTCGCCGAACGCGGGCGAGCGGCGCGCCGGCGTGCGCCCCTCGCTCGTCGTGCTGCACTACACCGCGATGCGGTGCGCAGAGGACGCCCTTGCGCGGCTCTGCGCGCCTGAGTTCGAAGTCTCGGCGCACTACCTGATCGCCGAAGACGGGCGCGTCTTCGCGATGGTCGACGAGGACCGCCGCGCCTGGCATGCCGGGGCAGGGGCCTGGGGCGCGGTGACCGACGTCAACTCGGCCTCGATCGGGATCGAGCTTGCCAACCCCGGCGACGCGCCCTTCGCCGCGGCGCTGATGGACGCGCTCGAGGCGCTTCTGGCCGAAATCCTCGGCCGCCACCGCTTGCCGCCCGAGGCGGTCATCGCGCATTCCGACTGCGCTCCGGGCCGCAAGATCGACCCGGGGCGCCGGTTCGACTGGCGCCGGCTTGCGCGGGCGGGCCTGTCGGTCTGGCCCGAACCGGAGGCGGCGCCCGAGCCGCCGGGCGGCGACCTCGCGCCGGACCTGCGCCGCTTCGGCTATACCGCCGAGGCCCCGCCGGACGTGATCCTCGCCGCCTTCCGCCTGCGCTTTCGCTCCGGCGCCTCGGGCCCGCCCGACGCCACCGATGCCGCCATCGCGCGGTGCCTCGCCGGGCGATGGGGCGCCACGGCCTAGCGTGATGCCGGGCCGGGCGTCCGCGCCAGCACCCCGACGAGCAGCGCACAGAAGCCCGCCAGCTGGAATGCCGCCCCTGCAAGGTGGGAGTACTCCCACCGGCGGCGCAGCACCTCCCAGTCGGCGGGCAGGACCGTCCAGTTTGCGGTCGCCTGGTTGGCCGGGAACGTGAAGGTCCAGAAGAGCGCCTGGGCCGCCACCAGGCCGGCCAGCGCCACGCAGGCCGCCGCGAAGAGCGCGCCGTCGTGCCGGGCCAGGATGGCCAGCGCCACCAGCGCCACCAGCTGGACGGCGATCACCGCGCCAAGCAGGCTCCAGCCGGCAAAGGTCTGCTGCGCGGCCAGCTAAGCCTCGCGCCCCATCGCCATCTTGTTCAGCAGCCCGTAGGCATGGGCCAGTCCGCCGCCCAGAGCGAGGACCTGGGCCAGAAGGGCCACGAAGAGGATCGCCTTGAAGGGAATGAGCCGTCTCCCTGCATTGCTCTGCGCAAAACCGGGCCGGCGCACCTTTGTTCCAGAACATCCGGGTGGTCGGCATCCCCGGCAACCGGCCGCCGGGCCTTGACCCTGCGGCGGCGATCCCCTAGCTCGGCAAGGCGCGGATGGCCGGATGGCCGCGGGGCCGCACGGCGCCGAGGAAAGTCCGGACTCCACGAGGCAACGGTGCCGGGTAACGCCCGGCCGGGGAAACCCGAGGGAAAGCGCCACAGAGAACAGACCGCCCGTGCGGCGACGCGCGGGCAAGGGTGAAACGGTGGGGCAAGAGCCCACCGCGGGACGGGCAACCGGACCGGCACGGCAAGCCCCACCGGGAGCAATGCCAAATAGGGGCCTCGCGCGGGCCACGTCCTTCACGGGATACGGGCGCGCAGGGCGGCTTCGGCCCGAGAGGCCCGGGTTGGCAGCTTGAGCGCCGCGGCGACGCGGCGCCCAGAGGAATGGTCATCCAGCGGCCGCACGGCCGTGGACAGAATCCGGCTTACAGGCCATCCGCGCGCCTCTTCCTGCACTCTCGCCTATTCGGCCGCCGTCGCGGTCGCAGCCCGGGTCCAGCGCCGTTCCGCCGCGAAGCCCTGGCGGATGAGGTCGGCCAGCGCCTGAAGCGGCGGCGACGGGGCGACGGACGAGACATAGAGCTTGATCCGCGACAGGCCGAGGGGCGGCAACGCGCCGGGCGGAAGCGCCTCGCCCGTCGCGGGGGCGGCGCCGTCGAGGAAGGCGGCTACGGCCAGGTCGGCGCTGATCACTGCCTCGACTGCGTGGATCTGCACCGCGCTGACCGCACGCTCCCACGGGATCTGCGCACGTTCCAGCGCGCCGATGGCGATGCCGCGGAAGATGCAGCTGTCCGAAAAGGCCAGCCTCAGCGGCCGCTGCCGCCATGCGCTGCCGCCGATCGCGCCCACCCAGACCAGCGGTGCCACGGCCAGCGTCTCGCCGCTGTCGTCGGCGTCGTCCTCGGTGGTCAGGATCAGGTCGGCGGCGCCGCGCGCGAAGTCGGCCTTGAGGTCTATGGTGTTTGCCGACACGAGCCGCACGTTCATCCGCGGGAAGGCGGCGCCAAAGCCCTGCAGCACCCGGGGGATCACCGGGTAGATCACGTCGTGCGGAACGCCGAGGACGATCTCGCCCTCAAAGCTCTTGCAGGTCAGCCGCGTCCAGGCCTCGTCGTTGAGCGCGAGCATCCGCCGCGCGTAGCTCAGAAGCTGCTCGCCCGCTGCGGTCAGCGCCACGCCCCGCCCGCTGCGGTCGAGCAGGTCGAGACCGAGCGAGTCCTCCAGCCGCTTGATCTGCATCGACACGGCCGATTGCGTGAGGTTCAGGAAGCCCGCGGCCCGCGTGACCCCGCCGGCGTCGGCCACGGCGGCGAAAGAGCGCAGTGCGGTCAGGTCGAGGTTTCTGGGCATATCACGATCCTTGATGCGAGCTTCCAAAAACATTCGTTTCAAAAATAGATCACAATCTGAGAGAAACATCAAGCAATCCGATGGGACCGCGCGTTTCCATCACCGAACAAGAAGGACAACGGCCATGAGCATCACTGACCTCCTTGCGCTGCGCCCCGCTTCCGGCGGGCCATCGACGTACCGGCGTGCCCGGCTGGCGCTTGCCGCCTGGCGTCAGCGCCGCGCGCTTGCCGACCTGCCGGCCGAGCGGCTTTCGGACCTCGGCCTGACGGAAGACGACGTCCGCCGCGAGACGTCGCGGCCGATGTGGGACGTGCCGCAGCACTGGCTGCGGTGACCGGCGCGGCCTGGGCTTCGGCCCGGGCCGAGAAACCTGACGCTTTGCCTCATAAATATCTTGAAACTTGAGCCTGCTGATCCAATATCGACGCAGGAATGCTCCGGGACGTGCCCGGAGGGGTTTCAGGGAACACGACGGAGGCAACACACATGCAGTACGATGCGATCCGCAGCGGAACCGCTGGCGTACGGACCGCTCAGATCGACGAAGGCCTTCGGGCCCACATGAACAAGGTCTACGGCACGATGTCGGTCGGCATGCTGCTGACCGCCGGTGTTGCCTGGGCCGTGGGCACTTCGCCCGAGCTTCTCTCGATCTTCCGCGATCCGCTGACGCTGCGCCCGAACATCCTGGGCTGGGTGGTCATGTTCGCGCCGCTCATCATGGTCTTCGCCTTCGGCGCGATGATCAACCGGCTGTCGGCCGCGGGCGCGCAGCTGTTCTTCTACACCTTTGCCGCGGTGATGGGTCTGTCCATCGCCTGGATCTTCCAGGTCTTCACCGGCCTTTCCATCGCGCAGGTCTTCCTGATCACCGCGATCTCCTTCGCGGGCCTGTCGCTCTGGGGCTACACGACCAAGAAGGACATCTCGGG
Source organism: Paracoccaceae bacterium (assembly GCA_025458985.1). Taxonomy (GTDB): domain Bacteria; phylum Pseudomonadota; class Alphaproteobacteria; order Rhodobacterales; family Rhodobacteraceae; genus JALORM01. The sequence continues at coordinate 4,165 of JALORM010000203.1, forward strand.
CTGGGGGTCGTTCCTGATCATGGGCGTGATCGGCCTGCTCGTGGCATCGATCGTGAACATCTTCCTCGGCTCGCCCGCGATCATGTTCGCGATCTCGGTGATCGGGGTTCTGATCTTCGCGGGTCTGACCGCCTACGACACGCAGCGCATCAAGACCGACTACATCCAGCACGCGCAGGCGATGGATCAGGAGTGGCTGGCGAAGTCCGCGATCATGGGCGCGCTGAACCTCTACCTCGACTTCATCAACATGTTCATGTTCCTGCTGCAGCTGTTCGGCAACCGCGAATAACGCAGCCAGGCGCCGGAATGACGACGGGCCGCCCCTTCGGGCGGCCCGTTCGCATTTCCGGGGACGTTCAGGCGGTGGCCTTGGCCAGCGCCTGGTCGAGGTCGGCGATCAGGTCGGCCGCGTCCTCGGTCCCGATCGACACCCGCACCACGTTCGGTGCGGCGCCTGCCGCCTTCTGCTGCTCGGGCGTCAACTGCCGGTGGGTGGTCGAGGCCGAGTGGATGATGAGCGACCGGGTGTCGCCCAGGTTCGCCACGTGGCTGAAGATCTGCAGCGCGTTGACCAGCCTGACGCAGGATTCG
>JALORM010000204.1 GCA_025458985.1 Paracoccaceae bacterium
AATGCCGGGGGTGCCGGCCTCGAACTTCATCGGCGGGTCGGCGTAGCTGACATGATCGCGCGCCACCTCGCGGATCATGTCGCCGCCGCCCATGAAGGGACGCATCTCGTCCATCCGTTCGCGCCGTATGAAGATCGCCCCGGAACCGCTTGGCCCGTATAGTTTATGCCCGGTGATGGCGTAGAAGTCCGGCTGCATCGCGGCCAGATCGACCGGCATGTGCACCGCCGCCTGGCTGCCGTCGACCAGCACGGCGACGCCCCTGGCGCGCGCGCCCGCGCAGATCGCCGCGACGTCGACCTTCGTGCCCAGCACGTTCGACATCTGCGTGACCGCGATCAGCCGCGTCCGCGGGCCGATCGCCTCGAGCATCTTTTCGGCCGGCAGGCTGCCGTCGGGCTCGGGCTCGACCCACTTCAGCACGACGATCCCCATGGTGGTGCCGGTGGTGAAGACGATCTCCTCGTCCGAGGGCGCACCGAGGAAGCGCGCGATCTTGCCTCGCACCGCCTCGTAGTTGTCGGTGGCCAGGTTCGACAGGTAGTGCAGGCCCCTGTGGACGTTGGCGTATTCCATCGAATAGGCCTGCGTGACCGCGTCGATCACCGCCTGCGGCTTCTGCGCCGAGGCGCCGTTGTCCAGATAGACCAGCGGCTTGCCGTTCACCTCGCGCGAGAGGATCGGAAAGTCGCGCCGGATGCGTTCCACGTCGTACATGCGCCCTGCCCCTCAGGCGGCCGACGGCAGCAGCAGCGACAGCACCGTCGACAGCGCCGTGTAGATCGCAAGGAAGCTTGCGATCATGACCACGATGACGGCCAGCCGGCTGGAAAAGCCGTGCAGGCCGCGGATCATCCCCGACACGATCCAGAGCCCGTAGAGCGCCCCGCCCAGCAGGACCGGCATCACCAGCGGCGGGAAGATCACCGAGGCCACGACCAGAAGGCCAAGGTAGGCGAGGTTCACGCCGAGGCTCGCGATCGTGACCGTCAGGGACGCCGCGAAGTCGCCCGTGCCGCCGAAGAGCCCGCCGATCCGGTGCATCGCATGCGCCACCACCACCCAGTAGAGCGCCTGGATCGGCACGTTCAGGAACGGCCGGCTGGCCGACCTCTCCATCGCGGCGACCATGTCGGGGGGCAACGCCTCGCCCGCGATCGCCAGGAACCGCGTCATCCAGAGCGTGGCCAGAACGGTGTCGAGCACCACCGCCGCCCAGAACGCCGTCCAGAGCGCCTGCCGCGACAGGCCCATCGCAACGAGCTGCCGCGCCCCCTCGACGGGATCGCGCAGGATCAGGCGGGCAGTGGCGGACAACGGGTGCATCTGCACGTCATCGCTCATTTGTCCCTCCCGCGCCAGCCCAGCCGCGCGGCGGGTCGTCCCCCGCCGGGCCGAAGCCCTCGGCGCCCGCCAGCGCAAGCGCCCAGTGCCCAAGGAACCCCACCGCCAGCAGCCCGCCCGTCAGCGTCAGCGCGGGCCCCGGCCCGTCCAGACCGGCCGTCAGTCCGCTGAGCAGCCAGAGCGGCGCCGACACCAGAAGCGACCAGAACAGCGCAAGCCGCGCCCCGAACCAGCTTCCACGCCCGCCGAAGGCGCGGGCGACCAGGTGCGACAGCGCCGCAAGCCCGTAGAAAAAGAGGGGCGCGAGGAAGACCCAGCCCAGAAGCGCAGCCCCCACCCGCGCATCGAGCGGCACCGCGGGGTCGAGGTGCGCCTCGCGCGCCAGCCGCGGCCACTGCGCCACGAAGATCAGTGCGCAGGCGCCCATCAGGTAGGCCAGCGCCCGGGGCTCGCCCACGCCGGCGGCAAGCTGGCGGCGGACCGCCCGGCCGGGCGACCGCCAGCTGCGCAGGATCTCGATGGTGACGGCCATGCTACTTGCGGTGCCGCGCAAGCCAGCCGTCGAGACGCCCCCGGATCTCGTCGCGCAGCGCTTCGTCCTCGACCTCGTCCAGCGCCTCGGCCAGGAAGGCCAGCACCAGAAGATCGGTCGCCTCGGCCGCCGGCACCCCGCGCGAGCGCAGGTAGAACAGCGCCGTCTCGTCGATCGCGCCCGAGGTCGAGCCGTGCGAGCACTTCACGTCGTCGGCGTAGATCTCGAGTTCCGGCTTGGCGAGGAACTGGCTCGCCTCGTCCAGCAGCAGCGACTGGCTGAGTTGGTATCCGTCGGTCTGCTGGGCGCCCGGCTTCACCAGGATCTTGCCCTGGAAGACACCGGTCGCGCCGGCCCGCAGCACCTTCTTGAACACCTGCCGGCTTTCGCAGCCGACCGCGCCGTGGGTCACGAAGACGGTGTCGTCGTGATGGAAGTCGCCGTCGCCGACGCAGGCGCCCGCAATGTGCGCCACCGCCCCGTCGCCCGCGATGTCGATCACCGCCTCGTTGCGGGTCAGCCGGCCGTTCTTGGTCAGCGTGAAGCTCTTGAAGGTGGCGGCCTTGCCGACCCGGGCGAACAGGTGGGTGACCGCCCTGCGCTCGTGGTCGCGGCCCTGGACGCGGACGTGATGGAACGCGCCGCCCTCGGCCACGTCGACCTCCATCACCTTGTTCAGCCGCGCCGCGGCCGGCCCGCTTTCCAGCACCGTGACCGAGGCGCCGGGCTCGACCCGCACCACATGGTGCAGCACCGCGTCCGAGGTCTCGGACCGGCGCAGGTAGATCAGCGCAACGGGCCGCGCCGCAGTCCCCGTCGCGCGGATCAGCACGCCGTCGGTGGCCGTGGCGGTGTTGAGCGCCGCGAAGGGGCGGGCGACGGGCGTCTGACCGGCCGCCTCGAGCCGGCCGTAGAGATGTCGCGCCCAGTGGATGTCGCGCTCGCCGGCCTCGGCAAGCCGCCCGATCTCGATCCCCGCGCCGGAAAGGTCGTCCGATGCGGCGGGGTCGAAGACCCCGTCGACGAAGACCACCTTGAGCCGGTCCACCGAGTCGAAGGGCGGCCGCTCGCGCGGATCGAACGTGGCGGCCGGGGCGGCCTCGGCCGCGTTCAGGGCGGCCGCGTCAGTCCAGCGCCAGTATTCGTCGCGCCGGCGGGGCAGGCCCATGGCGGTCAAGCGGCCCAGCGCCGCGGACCGCGCCTCGGACGCCCAGACCCCGCCCTCGGGCAGCCGGATTGCCGCAAGCCGCGCCGCGTTCGGGTCGGCTTTCGTCTGGGGTGCCGCCATCACGCCACCTCCGCCAGGATGTCGGCGTAGCCCTGTTCCTCGACCAGAAGCGCCAGCTCCGGCCCGCCGGTCTTCACGATGCGCCCGTCGGCCATGATGTGCACGACGTCGGGACGGATGTGGTCCAGAAGCCTCTGGTAATGGGTGATGACCAGGAACGCCCGGCCGGCATCGCGCAGCGCGTTCACGCCATCGGCCACGAGCCGCATCGCATCGACGTCCAGCCCGGAGTCGGTCTCGTCCAGGATGCACATGCGCGGCTCAAGCATCGCCATCTGGAGGATCTCGTTGCGCTTCTTCTCGCCGCCCGAAAAGCCCACGTTCACCGGGCGCTTCAGCATCTCGGCGTCGATGTTCAGGGCCTTGGCCTTCTCGCGCACCACCTTCAGGAACTCTGCCGCGCTCATCTCCGCCTCGCCCCGCGCCTTCCGCTGGGAATTCACCGCCGTCCTGAGGAAGGTCATGTTGCCGACGCCCGGGATCTCGACGGGGTACTGGAATGCCAGGAACAGGCCTGCGGCCGCACGCTCCTCGGGCTCCAGCGCCAGGAGGTCGGTGCCCTCCAGCGTCGCGCTGCCTTCGGTCACCTCGTAGCCTTCGCGGCCGGCCAGAACGTACGACAGCGTCGACTTGCCCGATCCGTTCGGCCCCATGATCGCATGGACGGAGCCCGCGCCGACCGTCAGATCGACGCCCTTGAGGATCGCCTTGTCCTCTTCCTCAAGCTTCACGTGCAGGTTCTTGATCTCAAGCATGGATGGGTCTCCGCAAATGCAGGACGGGCGGGTGCGCCGCTGCGCCCCGCGCCGATGGATCAGTAGATGGACGCACGGCGCAGCCAGCGCCGGTGCGTCCTCCGGATCGGATGGAATGGATCGCGCCGGGCGCTTCGCCCGGCAGGGTCAGGTGGCCAGAAGCGACACGACCCTGCTGACGTGTTCGGGCGAGTACACGACCGAGAAGACCTCGGGGGCCCGGACCACGGCCAGGTTCTCGAAAAGCGCCATGCCCATCAGCCCGGCAAACGCGGCCTTGTCGCGCGCCCCGCCCTTCAGGCGGAAGATGAGACGAAGAGCCAGGAAGAGCACGAGGGCCAGACCCGCCGCCCCGACCGTGGTCAGCGCCACACCCTGGAACTCGCCCTGGAACTGCTCCAGCCCGCCCAGGTAGTGGAAGAAGGCGACCCGCGCCCCCAGCACCGCGGCGGCCCCCGCGAGCAGCGCGAAGGGCACCATGAACAGCTCGCCCGCAAGGCTCCGGCGCGGACCCGTCGCGCGGATCGTCCGCACGCGCCTGACCTTCCGCGGCTTCTCGCCCACGGCCTCGTCCACCGGCCCGATGTAGACATGGCGCGTGGTGTTCTCGCCGCCCTTCTGGATCCGGCCCAGCCGGTCGCTGAATTGCCGCCGCTGCACCTCTGTGCCGATCATCGCGCCCATGGTCTGACCCTCCGCTTCCGTACGCGTCTCCGCGTAAGGGTGTACCTTGTCGAAAACGCGGCAGCAGGGTGTCCATTGTCGGCAATCCGGCCGATCCGTTCACGATGCGCGGATTCCGGCCGACGGACCGCACG
>JALORM010000205.1 GCA_025458985.1 Paracoccaceae bacterium
GTCGTCACGGGGTCCAGCGTGACGACGCAGGGCTGGACCACGGTGGCCGAAAGCCGCGCCTCGAGCCGCCAGTCGCCTTGCCCCTGCGGCGCGACAGTGCCCGTGAAGGCCAGCTTCGCGATCCCGGTCGCTCCCAGCGTGCGGGCGAGCGCTGCGCGGGCCTCGGCATCGGGCGCAAGCGCGAAGTCCAGCGGCTGGCGGCGGGCAAGGTCGGCGGACCGGAAGGTGCGGGGGGCGGGCATGGGCACAAGCTCCTGCGGAGGCGGGTGGCGGGCTGAGCGCGCGACCCGTGCGGCGCATCCTTCCTTGAAGGCCGCCGCGAATTTCTCTAATCGGATTACGAGGGGCGGCACGGCGAGGCAAGAGGGCAGAATGGGTCGGATCAGGCACCTTGGGGCGGGCATGCTCGCCGCGCTCGCGCTGGTCCTCGTCGGCGCCTGCACCCCGATCGTGCGCAACCACGGCTACATCCCGACCGAAGAGGACCTGTCGCTGCTGACGGTGGGGGTGGATACGCGCGAGTCGGTCGCAGCCTCGGTGGGCGTGCCCTCGGCCGGGGGCCTGGTGTCCGATGGCGGCTACTACTTCGTGCGCAGCCGCTGGGAAACGCGCGGTCCCTTCGCGCCGAAGGAAGTCGATCGCCAGGTCTTGGCGATCAGCTTCGACCAGGACGGCGTGGTCGAGAACATCGAGCGCTTCGGCCTCGAGGATGGCCGGGTCGTCGCCCTGTCGCGCCGGGTGACCAACAGCAACATCCGCAACGTGTCGTTCCTGCGCCAGCTCTTCGGCAACCTCGGCCGGCTGAGGCTGGACGAGAACAGCCTCTGAAGCCGCGGCCAGGCCACAACGGCCCGACCGCGTCCGCAGTCCGGCTTCAGTCCTCGGGTTCGAAGTTCAGCGCGACACCGTTGATGCAGTAGCGCAGGCCGGTGGGTTTCGGTCCGTCCGGAAACACGTGGCCGAGATGCGCGTCGCAGCGGTTGCAGTGCACCTCGGTCCGCCGCATGAACCAGCTTGTGTCGACGCTTTCGCCCACCATGTCGGGGTCGAGCGGCTGCCAGAACGAGGGCCAGCCGGTCCCGGAATCGAACTTGTGCGCCTGATCGAACAGCGCCGCCCCGCAGCAGACGCAGCGAAAGGTGCCGGGCGCCTTGGGAAAGCTGTCATGCGTGAAGGCGCGTTCGGTGCCATGCCGGCGCGTGACCTTGTAGGCCAGGTCCGACAGCTGCGCCCGCCATTCCTCATCGGATTTCAGGACTTTCTCGACCATGCTCGTTCTTCCCCTCCGGCAGCGCCGTGCTTCCGCGTCACGGCCCTGCCACGTCTTGTGGATAACACTGCCCCAACGCATAGTTAGGCGGCAGATCGGGGTCCGCCAGAGGCGTGGGGCGCGCAGGGATGCTGTCGCTGTCAAAAGGCCGTTACACCGCGCGCGAGGCGACGTGTCCCGCGGATGTGGCGCGGGCGCAGCGCCTGCGCCATCTGGCCTTCCGCGCCGGGCGGCACGACGCGCACGGCGCGGCCGGCCTCCCGGCGAGGACGCCGCGGGACATGCCGGGCGGCACGCTGCAGGACGACGCGCTTGATGCCGACGCCTTCGATTCCCTCTGCACCCATGTGCTGGTGGAAGAGGCGCCGTCGGGCGCGCTTGTCGCCTGCTTCCGCCTGCTGCCGCTGTCGGGCGGGCACGAGATCGCGCGAAGCTACTCGGCCCAGTTCTACGACCTGTCGGCGCTGGCAGGCTTCCGCGGCCGACTGGTCGAGGTCGGCCGCTTCTGCCTGCACCCCGACAGCCACGATCCCGACATCCTGCGCCTTGCCTGGGGCGCGATGACCGCCTGGGTGGACCGCGAGGGGGTAGAGCTCCTGTTCGGCTGCTCGTCCTTCCTCGGGATCGAGGCCGAGGCCCATGCCGAGGCCTTCGCGCTGCTGACCGCCCGCCACCTTGCGCCGCGGCGCTGGTGGCCACGGGCGAAGGCGCCCGAGGTCGTGCGCTTCGCCCGCCGCCTGGCCGGGCGGACGCCTGATCTCAAGCGGGCGATGCAGTCGATGCCGCCGCTGCTGCGGACCTATCTGGCGATGGGAGGCTGGGTCAGCGACCACGCCGTGGTCGACCGGGATCTTGGCACCATGCACGTCTTCACCGGGGTGGAGATCGGAAAGGTTCCACCGGCGCGCGCGCGCCTGTTGCGGGCGCTGGCGTCCTGAGCGCAGCCGCCGTCTGCGACAGGCTCAGCGCGGCAGGGCTGCCGCCTCGCGGGCCAGCGCCTCGATTCCCGCCCAGTCGCCCGCCTCGACCATTGCCTTGGGTGCGACCCATGATCCCCCGACGCACAGGACGTTGGGCAGCGCAAGATAGTCCGGCGCGGACTTCAGGCTTACCCCTCCCGTCGGGCAGAAGCGCAGCTGCGGGATCGGCGCGCCGAGCGCCTTCAGCGCGGGAACGCCGCCCGCCTGCTCGGCGGGGAAGAACTTCGCCGTGGTGTAGCCCCGTTCCAGAAGCGCCATCGCCTCGGACGCGGTCGCCGCTCCGGGCAGAAGGGGCAGGCCCTCGTCCTCGCAGGCGGCAAGAAGCCGGTCGGTCGCCCCGGGCGAGACGCCGAAGCGCGCGCCCGCGGCCTTCGCCGCCTTGACATCGGCAGGCGTGAGCAGCGTGCCTGCGCCCACGACGCCGCCTTCGACCTCGGCCATCGCGGCGATTGCCTCCAGCGCGGCAGGCGTGCGCAGCGTCACCTCCAGCGCGGGCAGACCGCCTGCGACCAGGGCCCGGGCAAGGTCGCGCGCCCGTGCCGCGTCGTCGATCACGAGCACCGGCACCACCGGGGCAAGCGCGCAGATCTCGGCGGTCCGGCGAGAGGCTTCGGCGGGGGTCATGGGTCGGATCCTCCGTGTCCTGATGACATCTGTTCCGGGCCGGGCACGCGGCTCAGACCACCGAACAGCCGCCGGTCGCAGCCTGGCCGGCGTTGCGGCGGAACAGCTCGAACATCTCGCGGCCAAGGCCCGCGGCATTCGCCGAGAGGTCCGGGCGGACCGGCTCGCGGTCCTCGAAGCCGGGCTCCAGCACGTCGATCCGCCCGGCAACGGCATCGACCCGCACGAGGTCGCCGTCCCGCAGCCGCGCAAGCGGGCCGCCGTCGGCCGCCTCGGGGCTGACGTGGATCGCCGCGGGCACCTTGCCGCTGGCCCCCGACATCCGCCCGTCGGTGACAAGCGCCACCTTCAGCCCGCGGTCGAGCAGAACCGACAGGGTGGGGGTCAGGGAATGCAGTTCCGGCATCCCGTTCGCGCGCGGCCCCTGAAAGCGCACCACGACGACCGTGTCCTCGGTGAACGCGTCCGCCCGGAAGGCGGCCTTGACCGCGTCCTGGTCGTGGAAGATGCGGGCGCGGGCCTCGACCACGTGGCGTTCGGGCGCGACGGCCGACACCTTCATCACCCCGGTTCCGAGGTTGCCCGACAGCTGTCGCAGCCCGCCGGTCGCTTGGAACGGGTCGGTGGCCGGCCGCAGGATGCGGTCGTTCTGCGAGGCGCGGGGCCCGTCCTCCCAGACAAGCGCGCCATCCTTCAGCTTCGGCTCGCGCGTGTAGTGCGCAAGTCCGTCGCCCGCGACCGTGCTGGTGTCGGGGTGCAGAAGCCCCGCTGCCAGAAGCTCGCCGATCATGTAGGACAGCCCCCCCGCGGCGTGGAAGTGGTTCACGTCGGCCAGGCCGTTCGGATAGACCTTCGCCATCAGCGGAACGGCGGCCGAGAGATCGGCGAAATCCTGCAGCTCGATCGCGATGCCCGCCGCGCGCGCCATGGCGGGCAGGTGGATCACCAGGTTCGTCGAGCCCCCGGTCGCCATCAGCCCCACGATCCCGTTGACGAAGGCGCGTTCGTCGAGGATGTGGCCCACGGGGCGGTAGTCGTTGCCGCCCGCGGTGATCGCCAAGGCGCGTTCCGCCGCCGCGACGGTCAGCGCCTCGCGCAGCGGCGTGCCGGGGTTCACGAAGCTCGCGCCGGGCAGGTGCAGGCCCATGAACTCCATCAGCATCTGGTTGGTGTTGGCGGTTCCGTAGAAGGTGCAGGTGCCGGGGCCGTGGTAGCTGGCCATCTCGGCCGCCATCAGCGCATCGCGCCCGACCTCGCCAGCCGCGAATTGCTGGCGCACCTTCGACTTCTGGTCGTTCGGCAGGCCGCTCGTCATCGGCCCGGCGGGCACGAAGATCCCCGGTACATGGCCGAAGCTCGCCGCCGCGATGATCAGCCCCGGCACGATCTTGTCGCAGACCCCCAGGTACAGCGCCGCGTCGTAGGTGTTATGGCTGAGCGCCACGCCCGCCGCCAGCGCGATGACGTCGCGCGAGAAGAGGCTGAGCTCCATCCCCGTCTGACCCTGGGTCACCCCGTCGCACATCGCGGGCACGCCGCCCGCCACCTGCGCTGTGCCGCCCGCGCGGCGTGCGGCCGCCCGGATCAGCGCGGGGTAGTCCTCGTAGGGCTGGTGCGCCGACAGCATGTCGTTGTAGGCCGTGACGATCCCG
>JALORM010000206.1 GCA_025458985.1 Paracoccaceae bacterium
GGGCACGTCCATATCCGTCCCGATTGGGACGACGCCCGGCGCAAGCTCGTGGCGATCAGCCCCTCGGGCAGGGCCGCGCGCGACGCAGCCATCGCCGCGATCGCGCCGATCCTGGCCCAGGTCGTGCGGGACATCGGCGCCGACAAGGTCCGCGCCGCGCTGCCGGTGCTCAGGGCGTTGAGAGCGCGGCTGGGGGAAGGCGGCTGATAATCTCCTTCCTTTTGTCACAAATACCGCACGGGGGGTCCGGGGGGTGTGAAACCCCCCGGCTTCGGTGCTATCGCCGTACGCTTGCGGTGACGTAGTTCACCGAAAGGTCACGGTCCGACAGGCTCCACGACCAGGTCACCGGATTGAAGACGAAGCCCTTCCGGTCGACGGGGTCGAGGCCGGCGCCGCGGATCAACGCGTAAAGCTCGTCCGGCGTGATGAACTTCCTCCAGTCGTGGGTGCCCTTGGGAAGCCACCGCATCACGTACTCGGCCCCCACGATCGCCATCGCGAAGCTCTTTGCATTGCGGTTGATGGTCGAGCAGACCATCAGCCCGCCCGGCCTCAGAAGGCGCTGGCAGGCGGCAAGGTAGGCGGCCGGGTCGGCGACGTGTTCGACCACCTCCATGTTCAGGACCACATCGAACCGCTCGCCCGCGTCGGCCAGCGCCTCGGCGGTGGTGTGGCGGTAGTCGATGGACAGGCCCGATTGCGCCGCGTGCACGCGGGCCACGGGGATGTTGCGCTCGGCCGCGTCGGCGCCCACGACCTCGGCCCCAAGCCGCGCCATCGGTTCGCTGAGAAGCCCGCCGCCGCAGCCGATGTCCAGTATCCTGAGGCCCGCGAAGGCGTTCTCGGCAGCCGGGTCGCGCCCGAACTCGGCCGCGATCTGGGTCACGATGTAGTCCAGCCGGCAGGGGTTCAGCATGTGCAGCGGCTTGAACTTGCCGTCGGGGTTCCACCATTCGGCGGCCATCGCCTCGAACTTGGCGACTTCGGCGGGATCGACGGTGCTGGCGCTGGCGGTCATGCCCGATTTCCTTTCGCGTAACCCGTGGCGGGCGCAGTCGACGCGTTATATAGGTCGGACATGGACAAGACCGCAGGACAAAAGCGCGCGAGCCAGTTCCTGTTCCCCGCGATCGATCCCTACGATCAGCGGATGCTCGACGTGGGCGACGGTCACCGCATCTACGTCGAGCAGTGCGGCAACCCCGAAGGCATCCCCGCGGTGGTGCTTCACGGTGGCCCGGGCGGCGGCTGTTCGCCCGCGATGCGCCGCTACTTCGACCCCGCCCTTTACCGGATCGTGCTGTTCGACCAGCGCGGCTGCGGCCGCTCGCGCCCGCATGCCAGCGTCGAGGCGAACACGACCTGGCACCTTGTCGCAGACATCGAGCGCATCCGGCGGGCGCTGGGAATCGCGCGCTGGCTGGTCTTCGGCGGCAGCTGGGGCGCGACGCTGGCCTTGCTCTACGCCCAGCGCCACCCAGAAGCCGTGGGCTACATGGCGCTCCGCGGCGTGTTCCTGATGACGAAGGCCGAGCTGGCGTGGTTCTACGGCGGCGGCGCGGGCCAGTTCTTTCCCGACCAGTGGGAACGGTTCACGGCGCCCGTCCCGCCCGACGAGCGCGGCGACCTGATCGCCGCCTACCATCGCCGCCTGTTCTCGGGCGACCTGCCGCTCGAGACGCGCTACGCCCGCGCCTGGGCGGGCTGGGAGAACGCGCTGGCCTCGATCGAACACGAAGGCCCCGCAGGCGAAAGCCCGGCCGACTACGCGCGGGCCTTCGCGCGGCTCGAAAACCATTACTTCACGCACGCGGGTTTTCTGGAAACCGACGGGCAGATCCTGCAGAACCTGCCGCTGATCGCCGACATCCCCGCGACCATCGTGCAGGGCCGCTACGACATGATCTGCCCGCCGGCCTCGGCCTGGGCGCTGTCCGAGCGCTGGCGCCGGGCCGAACTGAAGATGATCCCCCTCGCCGGCCACGCCCTGAGCGAGCCCGGCATCAGCGCCGAGCTGGTCCGCACGACCAACGCCGTGGCACGTCGGGCGGCGGCACTGGGGCTCGAGGGCTAGAGGGTCGCGGGTTTCGCGAAGCCGGCCCCGCGGATCGCCTTGATCCGGCGCAGGAACGTGTCGAGGTTCGCCGCCGTGGTCTTGTGGATGTCGTGGTTCAGGACCAGCGACGAGGCGCGCGCCGCGATCTGCGCGATGCCGTGGTCAACCCAGCGGTCGGGCTGGAAGGCCTTGCTCCAGTCGACAGTATCGACGTTCCACAGCACCATGCGGTAGCCGAAGCTGGCGACGATGGCATCGACCGTCGCGTTGTGCGCGCCGTAGGGCGGACGGAACAGCTTGCGGCCGCCCATGTACGGGGCAAGAAGGGCGTCGGTCAGCCGGATCTCCTCGCGCACCGCGTCGGGCGGCAGCTTGGCAAGGTTGGGGTGGCGCCAGGTGTGGTTGGCGATGCCGTGGCCCTCGCGGGCGATGCGCTCGACGATCCGGGGGTAGAGGCGCGCGTTGCTGCCGATCAGGAAGAACGTGGCGCGGACGCCATGGGCGGCGAGGACTTCAAGAACCTTGGGAGTGTACCGCGGGTGTGGGCCGTCGTCGAAGGTCAGCCAGACGGTCTTCCGCCCGGCGGCGGCATAGCGTGGCCGGACCGGGCGGGCGGTTGAGGGGGCTACGGCCGGCGCATCGGTCGGAGAGGGGGCCATCCCTGCCGACCCCTCAGAGCCGCGCCGCCTGGACGTGCATCCAGTCGAAGTTGCGGCTTCGGCCAAGGCTGACCCAGCCCTCGGCTTCCCAGCACTTCCACCAGAAATCGTAGGCCGGTGCCGCCAGCGAGGCACGGTCGCGGCCCCAGGCCAGCTGGTTGCGCGCGGGGTCCCAGTCGATCGCCGCGGCCCAGGCATGCGTCGACCAGGTCGAGCCGCCGCGCTTCTTGCGGGGGGCGAAGCAGCCGCCGAAAAGGTCTAGCCGAAGCCGCGCAAGCTCGGCCGCGCCGTAGTGCGCGTGCACCTTCGTCAGCACACGGCCGAGGCTGTCGGCCACCTTGGCGTGGCAACCGATATGGGTGACGCGCTGAGCCGGGTTCCAGGCCAGCTTGAGCGGCCAGGGGCAGGGCACCTTCTGGATCGGCGGCTGGCCCGGCTGGCCGAAGAAGCCGCGCATCTCGGCCTGGCCGGCGGTATCGCGCGGCCAGTTCTGCGGATTGGCGGCAGGCTGGTCGGTGTCGCGCCACGGCTCGGGCAGGCGGCCATGGTCCAGAAGGAACACCAGGCTGTCCCAGGCCGTCTGCGTGATTTGGCCCCAGTACCCGTCGATCGGGTCGCAGGCTATGCCCTTGTCCCGGCAGATCAGCTGCAGCAGCATCACCATCCGGCGCCGCTGCGAAAAGCCGAGCGCCCCCGCCGGAATGTCGGCCTGGCGTTCGCCAAGCCCGAGGGCCACCGCCGCGTCGGTCGCGGCATCCGCGATCCCGTGCGACGCCCCGGCATAGTGCCCCTTCGCCTTCAGGTGATCCTGAACGACCACGATCGCCCGCTTCAGCATGTCCCCTCCCCCCGCGTCGTGCGGCAGTCAGAAATCCTTCGGAACCGCGATCAGCCCGGAACGGTACTTCTCGCTCCTCGTCCAGCGCGGTCCGCCGCCCGCGGCCAGCGGGTTGAACGGCGAGATCTCGATGTTGTCGCGGGCGATCATCTCGCGCATCGAATGCGCCTCAATCACGTCGCCGCGGCGGCCCGGAAAGACGTGGTAGCCCGCATGGGCGATACCGACGAAGATCGGCACCGTCCTGAACGCCGCCGGCGGGTTCGTCTTGAACCCCACCAGCGCGGTCGCGTTGTCGACCCGCGTCTCGTAGTAGATGCCCTTGTTCATCACCGAGGCATGGCGCAGGGCGTGCCCGCCCCAGACCGGCATCCACTTGCGCGGCGGCTTCAGCGGGTTGATGGCCTGGTCGTCGGCGTCCCACGCGGCGTTCCGAGACGGGTCGGGGTTCCAGTAGTAGATCTTCCACCCCAGCTGCTGGAGCATGATCTGCAGGTCGGTCCCGTAGAACTTCTGGTCGATCTTGAGCTGGTTGAGGATCTTCTTCCAGGTGTTCGCCATGCCTGTGGCGTTGAAGCCGTGTTCCACCGCCTGCATCGCCAGCGTCACGCAGGCCGTCGCCACCTGCTGATCGGCCAGGGAGACCGGCTTGCCGAACTTGCGCAGCTGCCGCACGCGTAGTTCGTAGGTCCGGTGTTCCGGCTTGCGGTTGCCATAGTATTTCGACACGCCCCAGCGGTCGAAGAAGGCGACGTGGTCGGCATAGACCCAGTCAAGGAAAGCGGCGGCTGCCGTGCAGAATGCGTCGAGGCTGTCACGATGCCTGCGAATCTCGGCGCTCGAAAACATGTTGGCGGGCACTGCCATAATCGGCCCTCGGTACTAAAATCGCGAACAGTATACACATTTTGTGGGCCATTTCACTCAATTAGTGAACGGAAGCACTGCGGACCCTGCCACCCCAGGTCGGGGTCGCAGGGCCTTGCCGTAGGCCGCAAGGGAACGCGCAGCCGGCGTGCGTTACGGGCAGTCTGCGACGTAGCGGTTGCCGTAGCGGTCCTGGTAGACGCACTGGTCGGGGTTCTGCTGGCTGCGGCCGAGCAGCGTGCCCGCCACACCGCCCACCACCGCGCCGGTCACCGCGCCACGCACGCGGTCGTCGTCGTCAAGCGCTGCGCCCGCGATCGCGCCGACGGTCGCGCCGCCGACGGTGTTGGGGTTCGCCTCGACGCAGGCCGTGGTCATCGCCGCCAGCGGAAGGATCATGAGGAAGCGTTTCATGGCTGTCTCCTTTGATTGC